>JBQTHT010000243.1:0-4355 GCA_052389595.1 Nitrospiraceae bacterium | reverse complement strand
GCTTTCTTCGTCAGGCCATTGAGGGTATCCGTATTCTTCACATGCTTACCCAGCGCCGTCCCCATGAAGTCGATGAGAAACTCTTGCGTCTCGACCATCCGGGTTGCATGCACGCGCAGAAAGAAGTCTGCTCGTTCGGACAGCCCTCGAACCACGTAAGTCTCTACCGCGAGCTTCTCCGCATGTTTCTGGAAGAGCGCTTGGATCTCATCCCGCGCCGAGAGTCTGGCCGCCTTATCCAGCGTCCACCAGTCTTCATCCACTTTGAAGACGGCAAAAGCGCCGTAGACTCCTGGTTCAGTCAACAGCTTGTCGCGATCGACGGCTTCGACCAGAACCGGACCCGCCAGAAATAAAACCGTGAGCAAAACACCGACACACCCGAATTGACGTTTCCTCATCATTTTCTCCTCTGTCCACCCGCACGTCTGCGTGTTCTTGATGCGTTTCCAAACACCCGTCGATAAATTTTGTCGAGATGCCGCAGGTAATACGTGGGATTGAAACAGGCGTTGATCTCGGCGGCCTTTAGGTATCTCGTGATAAGCGGGTCCTTGCTCACCAGTTCGTGAAAACCGCCTCCTCCCTTCCATGTCGCCATGGCGTTTCGTTGCACGACTTCATACGCGTCCTTCCGCGCCATGCCCTTGTCGAGCAAGGCCAACAGGAGCCGCTGCGAGAAGACGAGGCCGCCGGTCAGCTCGAGATTTTGCTTCATGCGAGCCGGATAGACGATCAACGTCCGGATCAGCTCGGTGATCCGTGCCAACATGTAATCCACGAGCATCGTGCTGTCCGGCATAATCACGCGCTCGACCGAGGAGTGGCTGATGTCCCGCTCGTGCCACAGCGCCACGTTTTCCATCGCAGCCAGGCTATTGGCTCGAACGATACGTGCTAATCCGCAAAGGTTCTCCGAGGCAATCGGGTTTCGCTTATGCGGCATCGCCGAGGAACCCTTTTGCCCTTCGGAGAAATATTCCTCCGCCTCCAACACCTCGGTTCGCTGGAGATGCCTGATTTCCGTGGCAAACTTCTCGATACTCGCGGCCACCAATGCTAGGGCAGACACATAAGCCGCATGGCGGTCTCGTTGCACGACCTGGTTGGAGACCGGATCGGGCTTCAGACCCAACTTCGTGCAAACATACTCTTCGATTTCCGGTCCTTGATGCGCAAAGGTGCCCATCGCCCCGGAAAGCTTACCCACCGCAATATCGTCCCGCACCAGACTCAATCGCTCACGATGGCGGCCGGCCTCCTCGTACCAAATAGCCAGCTTGAAGCCAAACGAGATCGGTTCGCCGTGAATTCCGTGCGACCGCCCGACCATGATCGTATGGCGATGCTGCTGCGCACGTCGCTGCAAGACAGCAAGCAACTCATCGAGATCATCAAGAATGATGTCCAAGGCCTCCGTCATCTGGATGGCCAGCGACGTGTCGACGATATCGGACGACGTGAGCCCCCTGTGTAGGAAGCGCGCGTCCGGCCCCACGGGCTCTGCCAGGGATTCGAGAAAGGCAATCACATCATGCTTGGTCACCTTCTCAATTTTGGCAATCCGCTCCACGTCAATGCGGGCTTTTTTTCTGATCCGTGCCGTTGCGCCGCGCGGGACCTTCCCGCCCCGTTCAAGCGCCGCGCAAGCTTGCAGCTCGACCTCAAGCCAGATCTCATACTTATGCTTGAGGTCCCACAAGGCCTTCATTCTTGGGCGAGTGTAACGGTCGATCATTGCTTTCTCGTCGTTCGTATCTTGTGAAGCGTCGTTCGTGCAGCCAAAATGCAAGAGAGTTCGTGCGAGATGCGCGTCACAGACAACGCTTCATGGTTTCTGAACCCTTCACGTTTCACGTTTCACCCCCGCGACTTCGGCCCGCTTGGCCTCAAGACCAGGCTCCGCATTCAGGACGTGGTCGAGAATGCCGTTCACAAATTTTGACGCTTCGTCATCGCCGAAGCTCTTGGCGAGCTCTATGGCTTCGTTCATCGTCACTTTGGCCGGCACATCTTCCATCCACAGCAGCTCATAGGCTCCAACTCTCAAGATGTTCCGATCCAGGATCGGCATCCGGGTGACTTTCCAATTCGTGGCATATCGGCCAATGAGAGCATCCAGCTCTTGCTTGTGCGTCACCACCCCCTCGATCAATCGTTCCGCAAACGCCTTCACTTCGTCCGAGGCGGGATATTGTCCCCAGAAGTCTTCGAGCCATTCCCCAGCCTTACCGTGGATGTCGTATTGAAACAAAACCTGGATGGCCCGTTCGCGGGCTGTGTGTCGCGCGCCCATGAGTTACTTTCCACGCCTGTGGGCCACACGCTTCTTGCCCCCGGCTTTTCGGTGTGACGACGTTGTTCCGGCGCCGCTGGCGCCCTTTAACATCTTCATGATCGTCGCCATTTCGATGGCCGTGGTCGCCGCCTCCGCGCCCCGGTTGTGCTTCGACGGATCGGCGCGTTCAATGGCTTGTGCCACCGTTTCCGTTGTGAGGACCCCAAATACCACCGGCAGGTCTGCCTCCAGAGCCGCCTGTGCGATGCCTCGACTGGCTTCTGCGCTGATATATTCGAAATGAGGCGTGTCGCCTCGAATCACCGCTCCAAGACAAATCACGGCATCGAACCGTCCTGATTTTGCAAGCTGCCGCGCGACCAAAGGAATCTCAAATGCCCCCGGTACGCGCACGACTTCAATCTCCTCCTCCTTCGCGCCGGCCTTCGTCAGCGCGCCCACCGCGCAGCTCAATAATCGGCTGGTCACAAACTTGTTAAATTTCGCGACGACGATCCCGAACCGCAAACCAGTCGCATCATGAGTGCCTTTCCGGAGTTTCACGGCTTCTTCATCATCTCAAAAGCTCTCGATTCATATCAGGTTGCTCAAAAAGGCCGTCCAACGCGGCCGCAGGGAGGGCTCCGGAGACCGGAGCGTACCTTCAGGGGTACGTGAGGACTTCGGCCGACCGAGAACAAAGTTGGAGGCCTTTTTCAGCAACCGTCAGACCTTTTTTAGGATATGTCCCAACTTCGTCTTCTTAGTTCGTAAATACTTTTCATTCGCCGCGCGCGGCGCAATCTCGATCGGCACTCGTTCCACCACACGCAGCCCGTAGCCTTCAATGCCGACGATCTTGCGCGGATTATTGGTGATCAACCTGATCTGATGGAGACCGAGATTGACCAGGATCTGCGCGCCGACTCCGTAGTCGCGGAGATCCGCCTTGAATCCCAGCTTGAGATTTGCCTCTACCGTGTCGCTACCCTTGTCTTGAAGCGCGTAGGCTTTGATCTTGTTCAGCAGTCCGATCCCTCGGCCTTCCTGGTTCAGGTAAAGAAGCACCCCGCGCCCCTCCTTCTGAATAATCTCCATGGCTCGATGGAGTTGATCCCGGCAGTCACACCGGAGAGAGCCCAGCGCATCAGCCGTGAGGCAACCCGAATGCACTCGCACCAGCGTCGGCGGGCCGCTGTCCACACGGCCCTTCACCAGCGCGATGTGGGTCGCGTTATCGACTTCGTTCTCGAATGCCACCGCTTGGAATTCCCCATAGATCGTCGGCAACCCGGCGCTCGTCACCCGCTTCACGAACGTCTCGCGCTGCATACGGTATTCGATCAGCGCTTTGATCGTGACCATCTTTAACGTGTGCGTCTTCGCCACTTTGGTGAGTTCCGGCACGCGCGCCATCGTGCCGTCTTCGTTCATGATCTCGCAGATGACACCCGCGGGATAGAGTCCGGCCAGGCGAGCCAAGTCTAAGGAGCCCTCCGTCTGGCCGGCCCGCCGCAGCACGCCGCCTTTCTGCGCTTTTAAGGGAAAGATATGGCCCGGCCTCGCGAGGTCCGACGGTTTTGACTTGGGATCGATCGCGACGTGGATCGTGGTTGCCCGATCGGCCGCTGAAATGCCGGTGGTGATGTCGCGTCGTGCGTCAATCGACACCGTGAAGGCTGTGCCGAAGGTAGCAGTATTCTCTTGCGCTTGCGGAGGCAGTTGGAGTTCTTCAACTCGCTCAGGTGTCAGCGTCAGGCAGATGAGGCCGCGCGCATGCTTCGCCATAAAATTGATGGCGTGGGGCGTCACCTTCTCAGCCGCCATCACAAGATCGCCCTCATTCTCGCGATCCTCGTCATCCACGAGAATAACGAACTTGCCCTTTTTGATGTCCTTGATCGCGCTCTCGATGCTGTCAAACGGTGATGACATCTTGGTAACTCCAGTTCTGAGTTTTGAGTTATCGGCACTGAAGACAAATCAGGGAGCCAGCACTCAGTTCATTCAACAACTCCTCACTGAGAACTCAAAACTCATACCTTTCCGGATGACATAACCTGGTTTGATACTCGCG
>JBQTHT010000242.1:0-6114 GCA_052389595.1 Nitrospiraceae bacterium | reverse complement strand
CACGGTCACGACGCTTAAGTCCGGCTATAAGACGATGCTCACTAAGAGTTGGGGGTTGGAAGTCTTCGGCAGGTTAGAGAACATCTTTGATGCTAATTACGCGTTTTCGACCGTGAATCCGGGAGGGGCCCCGCCATTCGGGCCGTTTGTCGGACGGAATGTATTTGGAGGGTTCTCTCTGCGGTATGTCTTCAATTGAGAGCAGACTCAGCCGGCTGGTCTTCTATGCCCATCGCGCAAGGTGAGTTCGTCAAAATGGAGAATCACTTGAAGGCCAGGCTAAGTTCAGTCGCGGTGTTATTCGAAGGTTGGGTACAACCACTTGGTTAAAGATGCACTCTACTTTTCCGGCACGCCGTTGTGGCTCATGCAGAAACTCTTTCCACCTCCGATCTACGAACTACCGGATGATGTGTTCTTTGAACTGACAGGTGTGTTGCAGTTGTTCGTCGCTCTGTGGTCCGGTTATTGCGCCAAACGACTCGTTTGAAACGATCTAATAGACGATGAGTTGACAGGCAGGTCACTATTGCCAGACCGTATTTACAACGGAGGGGCGTTATGGACAAGACCTTGCTACGGGTCAATGAAGCAGCGGCCTTCTTAAGTGTCAGCCGATGGACAATCTATCGCTGGGTGGAAGAGGGGCGCCTGCGAGGGACGAAGATTGGCAAAGGCAGTTTACGAATCTTCCATGAATCCCTCAAGGGATTGGTTCAAGACAATCAGGTCGACATCGCTGGCGAACTGTCTCGTGCAGATCGTCCTACACGCACTGATCGTCCCCGATATTGTCAATGCAGGCTGTAGCATTCATTGGCAGGCATCGGTAGACAAGATGAGCGCGCGTCCCTACAGTTGTGGCCTCGTTGGGCGAGAACGTCCGAAAAAGAATCACGATGCGACGGGTTGTCCCTCTATTGATGGTCTGCTATCTGCCGGTCGTCCCGGGGATCCAGTCCCTCGTCTTTGCGACCGACACCGCGTTGTCTGTGCCCGGCCTCCGGTTTGGGCCGACGCGAACGATCGAACATGGGACCAACCCGGTCTCCGGTCCAGCCCTTCAAGTCGATGCGAAGGGCAACGTCCATGTGGCCTGGGTGGAGTCGGAGCAAGGACAGCACAACGTGTATCATGTCAAGGTCCCTCCTGAGTCCGGTGCTCCCCTGAAATCTGTCCGGGTCAATCCTCCTGAAGAGACCGTGGCGACGGCAGTGATGCAGCCGCCCGGCCTGGCGGTTGGATCGGATCGGGACATCTACCTGACGTATGCGGCGCCACACCCCCAGGGCAATCGGAAGCCGCTCATGATGATTTTGCGGTTCACGCGCTCAGAAGATGGTGGGCGTACCTTTGCTCCTCCTATCACCATCCATGATGATCCGTCTGTTTCGGAACATAACTTCGAACAGGTGACCGTGGGGACGGATGGAGTGTTGCACTTCGTCTGGCTAGATTCGCGCGATCGAAAGAGTCCCCTCACGACGGCCACGTTCGCGGCCCGCTCAACGGATGGCGGCCGGACTATCGGCAAGAACGTGAAGGTCGATGACGATGCCTGCGTCTGCTGCCGGGCCGCGCTCGTTGCCGCGCAGGATGGGACCGTGTATCTCGCGTGGCGAAAGGCGTTGCCCGGCGATATCCGCGAAATGGTCGTGGCGCGCTCCACAGACGGTGGCCGGACATACTCGTCGCCCGTGATCGTGGGCCACGACCGATGGGTCTATGCCGGGTGTCCGCATCGCCCTGCTTCTATGGCCCTCGACGGGCTGGACCGGATATATGTGGCCTGGTATAGCGAGGGGCCTGACGAGACGCCAGCCAACTATGTGGCCTATTCGGACGACGGCGGGGAGACGTTTTCGCCCCGTCTCATGCTCAATCGCTCGAAGGGCACCTTCCCGGATCACCCCCAGATTGCCGTGGATCGTCAGGGACGAGTAGTTGCGATCTGGGAGGAAATGTCCCCGGTTCGTCGTGAGATCATGATGAGCTATTCGCTGGATCGTGGCCGCACGTTCAGCCCTCCCCTCAAAGTGAATGAAAAACGGGGCGAGAAACCTGCCGTCGTCATGCTAGCCGATGGACAAGCGGCCATTGCATGGATCGAACCGACGGTCTTCCCGAATCGCGGAACGATTCTTCGAACCCTCCAGTTGCCGAAATCCAGCCAGTAGGTCGCGTTGCTCAGTCTTGAGCCGAAACTTCCTGTTCTCGTTGGTGGTTGTCCTCCGTCTGCGCGCGCAGACGAGCGACAGGACCATGGACGCTGGCAGTCTTCGGCGCAGCCGGTGCCGTGCTCTATGCAGACTCAGCTCAATCCGGTGCAAGCCTTGGCTTCCGTCGGTTTCCATCGGTAGACGCGTCCGGCGCGTGACCCTATAAGGATCACCTCCACTCTCGTCTCTCGTCTTTTTTGGAGCCGCCGAGATGAAGCGGATCTGTCTCTTCCTGGTCACGCCGCTGTTCGCCTGCTACCTGGTCTCGAGCGTACAGGCTACCCTCTGCCTCGATCATCGGAGCGGTCGCCCTGCCGACCACCATCATGCCCCGCACAATGCCGGACCCTGCACTCTGTGTGGTTGGGCGTGCCAGGCCTATGACGACGCTGGGCTCCAGGACGTTGTCACCTTTAACACGCCCCCGCAGATCGTCTCGACCGTCGACTTGCTGTTTTTCATTCCTGTCAGTCGCCCGGGCCGTCAATTCCGCGCGCGCCCACCCCCGCGTCCGACGCTCTAGTACAGACTACCATCGTTCCACATGCGGTCTCCTGCGACAGGTCTGACTATGGCCATGCGCCGGGTTTGTCCAGGAGCGGCCAAGCGGCGTGTGTTCATCAATGGATGTCATGGTCGGACTAAGGAGTAACGTATGTGCAGGTCATGTAATTATGTAGGTGTTTTAGTGTTCTTGTTCGTAAGTGTGTTCGTCTCGGTGGCGGCTCAGAGTTCTGTCTTTGCCCAGGAGAAGGCGGAAACACAGTCGGAAGCCGAGCCGATCGTGACGGTCGAGACGGTAGTTATCTCGGCCACACGGACCGAGCGGCGGCTCTCCGATCTGCCGGTCAGCGCGACGGTATTGGACAGGCAGCAAATCAAGGAAGCGCCGGCGATCGCCGCGGACGATATTCTGCGCACGATCCCGAGCTTGAACCTCCCGACCCAGAGCAGCATCGTCCAGCTCCCGGCAAACTCGACGATCGGCTTTAGAGGGTTAGGGCCCGCTACCGGCCTGTTCTTGCTCGACGGCATCCCGCTCAATGATCCATTTTTCGGCACGGCCATTTTTCACAAAGTCGTGCGGGAAACTCTCGATCGGGTCGAAGTCATCCGAGGGGGGAGTTCCAGTCTCTGGGGCAACTTTGCCATGGGTGGAGTCGTGAATTTTATTACCAAGCCTACGGATCAGAACGCCGCCAATCTAGATACCACCTATGGGTCCAACAGCTTGATCCGGACGAACCTCTACGCAGCGAACAAGATATCGGATCACTTCGGCATCAGCCTGAACGTGAATTACACCGACACGAACGGGTATCAGGTTCGCCCCGCGAAGACTCGTGGGCCGGTCGATGTACGGGCCAGAGCCAGTGTCGGCAACGCGCAGTTCAAGGCCGACTACCGGGACGATAAAATGGACTGGTTCATACGAGGGAACTACTATTCTCGGGATGGGAATCAAGGAACCGTCGTAAGCAGTGATTCGACCGAGTGGCTGGATTTTTCGACCGGGGCGAAGTGGCGCCTCGACGCCTCCAGCGATCTGAAGGCGAGCCTGTTTGCCCAACAACGGGAATTCAAAATCGTCAATCCCGTCAACGTGCCGGGCACTCCTCCTCGGACCGCGGAGGTGCTCGGGACCGATCAGGATACGCCGACTACCGACCTGGGCGGGACCCTCCAGTACATCAAACGGTTTGGGGCTTTGATTCCGGAAGCGACGGTTGGAGTGGACGTTCGGCAAATTCAGATCGAGCAACTGACCACGTTCTTCCCCCCGCTCGTTACGACGCTGACGCATGACAAGACTGCTGGAAAGCAGTTCTTTGCTGGACTGTTCGGCCAGGCAAGCATCATGCCGATGCGCGGTCTTGAATTACTCCCCAGTGTGCGGGTGGACTTCTACCGGAACTATGCCGGAACGAACCGAATCGCGTCAGGCACCACGAACGCCGCCAGGAATTTCGATGAGAATAGCTTTGTCCAAGCCAATCCGAAATTGGCGGCTCGATACCAACTGGCGGAGCCGGTGGCGATACGCGCGGCGGCCTATCGTTCCTTCAAAGCCCCCACCCCGGGAGACTTGTACAACCAGTTCAGGAGTCCCTTTTCGGCCGGGGTGCAGAATCCGTTCCTAAAGCCGGAAGTGCTGTATGGCGGCGAGGCCGGCTTGGATGTGGCGAAGGGCCCCTTCAAAGGGCAGGTCAACTACTTTTGGAATGAGGTCACCGATCAGATCCAGAGCGTCGTGATTAGCTTCGCGCCCATTCAGACAACCCAGAGACAAAACGTCGGCAAAACCCGGAGTCGTGGCGTCGAGCTGATGGGCGAGTTGGAGCTGACTAAGACGCTCTCAGTCCTCGGAAGCTACACTTACACGGACTCGCGGGTCATCGATAATACGGCAGACCCGACGCTGGTGGGAAAGCTCAACCCGAACATTCCGCTGAATTTTGCCAGCTTTACGTTCCAATACCGTCAGCCGGCTGGACTCACGCTGGCGCTCCGAGGGCGGTTCCTCGGGGCCCGATTCAACGATATCCAGAACACGCCGGTGAACAAACTGGATTCTAATTTTATCCTCGATGGGTCCGCCTCCTATCTGGTGAACAAGCACGTGGAAGTCTTCATGATCGCAGAAAATCTGACAAACACAGACTACTTCGTGGACAAGTTTGGCATCGGTCGAATCGGGGCGCCGTTCCAGATTTTTGGCGGGGTGAAACTCATGGCGTTCTGACCGTGAGGCTGGAGCCATCCCGGGTTCGTCATGTCAAGAAGGGAAGTCGCGGCGGGATTGAAGGAACTCGTCGAGTACGGCGTCATTGGGCTCTTGCTGGGGGTGAGTCTGTGGGCAATCGGGGTGGCGGTGGAGCGCTTGTTGTTCTATCGGCGCGTGAATGTGAGGCAGTTCCGACACTGCATGAGTGCGAGATGGCGTTGACCCATCACCTGGTGGGGATCGGCACCGTGGCGGCCAATGCGCCCTCTATCGGACTGCTCGGTATGGTTCTTGGCATCATGCTGACGTTCCATACGATGGGGAAATCCGGCGCACTTTCTGTCGCGACGATCATGATCGGTCTGAGTTTGGCCCTGAAGGCGACAGCCGCTGGATTGTTGGTCGCCATTCCTTGCGTCGTGCTGAACAACGCGCTCCGGCATCGCGTCAGCGAACTCCACACGCAATACAAAACACGCATGGAGCGTGAGCTGGATTCATCCGCATAGGTATGCAGATTGGCCCGATATGTGTGTAGCACCCGTGAGCAGTCATCGGTAGACAGGCTCAGTCGAAAAGGATAGAGGTATCGTCAAAGGTAGATTGTCGTGATGAGACTTCAGACAAGACTGGTGACCGCGACTATGGCCGGCGCGACAGCCGTGGTCTATCTGGCGCTTGTCGGCCTCGCTGCGAGCTGTTTGTTTATGCATGCCGCTCCGTCGGGGGAGCATGACCATCACGCGCAGCACTCGGCGCACTCGCCTCTTTGTGCCTGGGCGTGCCAAGCTACGTCCAGTGTTGCCCTCATCTCGGAGCCGCATGTTGCCACGGCCTGGCTGACCGAGTGCGGACTCCTCGTCGCGCCTTTTGCCTTGTCTTCCCGTCTGACGACCGATCGTATTCGGGCGCGTGCCCCTCCTCGACTCGCTCTCTCGTAATTCGATCTCAGCATCACAACAGATGTGAGCCGCACACGTTCCTTGCCGAGGCCGGCTGAGGTGCGCGGCGTGAGCGCTCCGTTTCGATCGTCGTGGAGGTCCGGGTTTGGCGGCCTCCTTGCTCGGACCGTCTGAGGCGCAGGTTGTCCTCCTGTGACTTGCGCCTCGGCCTCTGCCACGTAGTTAAGCGAGACAATAAGGCAGAAAACCGCGAACGAAAGGACAACGA
>JBQTHT010000241.1:0-19509 GCA_052389595.1 Nitrospiraceae bacterium | reverse complement strand
CCGGCTACCTGACGAAGCCATTTGATGACAAGGAGCTCAGAGCGACTATTGAAAAGGCGCTCGCTCAGCAACGGATGAGTCGAGAGATTGAACGATTGAAATCGCTGGTGAAGGAATTGTACGGAATGGAGAATGTGATTGCGCGGAGCCCGGCCATGCAACGGCTTTTCCTGCAGGTGGCGCAGGTTGCCGATTCCGACGCGACCATCTGTCTCTTGGGGGAAACCGGAACCGGCAAAGAGGTGTTAGCCCGTGTCATCCATACGAATAGTCGGCGCGCGAAAGGAGCGTTTGTCGCCTTGAACTGCGCCGCCATCCCGGAAACTCTGTTCGAAAGCGAGTTGTTTGGTCATGTGCGAGGCGCGTTCACCAGCGCGCACGGTCCGAAACGGGGCCTCTTTCAAAGCGCGAGCGGTGGGACGCTGTTCTTGGATGAGATCGGCGAGATGCCGCTCTCGATGCAGGTGAAGTTATTGCGGGCGGTACAGGAACGCGAGGTCAGGGAGGTTGGATCGGAGGTCGCCACCAAGGTGGATGTCCGCATTATCGCGGCGACTAACAAAGATCTCGGTGAAGCGGTCAAAAGCGGGGCATTTCGGAACGACCTGTACTACCGAATTCAAGTGGTGCCGCTCACGATCCCGCCGCTACGCGATCGGCGCGACGACATCCCATTATTGGCACAGCACTTCCTCAAACAAAGCACTCAGAGAGCGAATAAAGAAATTCGAGGGCTGACCCCCGCGGCGATGCAGAGGCTGATCCTGTATCCCTGGCCGGGTAACGTTCGAGAACTGGAGAATGCCATCGAGAAGGCGGTTGTGATGTCCAGACAGGACATGATCACCCCCGATTTGTTGCCCTCGATCGGTTTGACCACAGAAGCGCCATTGCGGCCACTGACCGAGGCGAAGGAGGACTTCGAACGCGCCTACTTAAAGAATGTTCTTCACATGACAGGAGGAAACATTTCACGTGCCGCTCAGTTTGCAGGCCGGTACCGCGCCGATTTTTACAAGATGCTGAGAAAGTACGGGCTTCATCCCTCAGGGACGAAGGGCAAGAGTGAAGTGGAAGTGGAAGACCTCGCCGAAGAAGAAGACCTCACGGAAGCATGAAACCTTTGCCAAAAAATCTACTCCTGACCTCCCTCCGAGAAACACGGTTTTGACCCTGGGGGGGTCTCTACAAGACCTTGAAGGGTTCCATCCCATCGCCAAGAACAATTTGAAGCGCTCCGGGTCAAGATAAGCAAGGTATGGGACCGGAAAGTCCACAGCAGGGGTTATCCGCTCGCCTCAATTGCGATAACCCACCCTTTAAATAGGCTCGCGGTCGCGCAAGCCTGGTGCGGAGCTGGCGAGAGGAATCGAGCCATCCAACCGTCGCCGGGCCGGCCCTGAAGCTTGCCTCGTCGGCTTCTGCGGAGGGGGCCAGCCCCCTCGCACGCTCCCCACGAAGGGGACACATCCCCTTCGAAACCCCTCAGTTGGAGGTTCGATGGTGTGGAGCTGGCGAGAGGAATCGAACCTCCAACCGGTGGTTTACAAAACCACTGCTCTGCCAATTGAGCTACGCCAGCTTTTTCGACCTGAGAGGTCATTTGAGGGCAATGGAGAAAGGTCGTGCGAACCGTAGCAGTTGCCTTAAGAATCTGTCAAGACAATGCAGCCGACTGTATTCACTCCGGCAGAGCCACGTCGTCCTCCTTACTGACCAACATGCAACCATGATGGCGCATCGACAGCCGCGATCATATCTTGCCGGTCCGGTCCCGGCATCTCCCACTTCGAGCGAGCGCGAACCACGTGGGCAAACGGGTCGGGCAAAACAGATGCAGATTGAAGGTGGAAACTGCGCGTACTTGGGAAATCGGAGGGAAACGACGCAGAGCTAAGACATCGGCGTATGGGGGGAATGACACTTCTCGGTGTCTGTTTGCGGGGGAGCTTGGCGAGCAATAAGTCGATCGAGGATGCCGAGCGATTCACTCAACAGGTCCGACGCACAGGTCAGCGTCGCATGAATCTGGCGCATGGCTTCCGGCCAGCGTCCCTCCTGATGAAGGACCTGAAAGCGCCGGTGCTGCTCATCGAGAATCGCCTGCTTGGCATCAAGCATCAGACTGTCTAATGTATTCATGGTATTCATGAGACCTCTTTACCCTTGGCCAGTCGCTAGACCCTTACCAATAGCAGAGTGTCGGGGAAAACCGCAATCTGTCGATTACGGCGTCATTCCTCCCGCCAATCGCTTGACCTTGACCCGGCTGTCAGATTATCTTCTCGCTCGGCTCGTCGAGCCACGTTGCAATCCCAGAGGTGATTATGCGCCATGACGTCATCGCGTATTGTTTGATCATTTCCTTCTCGCTCATCGGATGCAGCTCAACCGAATGGGTCCATCCGAACAAACCATCGTCTGACTTTGCCACGGATTACAACAAATGCCAGACCGATGTCCTGCGAGACCCCAAGCTCCAGCAGGGAATTCAGCTTCTGCTTCTCCAAGCCACCGAACGCTGCGTTCAGAAGATGGGGTGGGTACTAATGGAAAAGTAGGTACGTTCGATCTTGCCGTAGGATTCCTCCGCCTAACGTCGAGCAGATCCCTCAATACATAATGTAAGTCGCCGTTTGACTTGGCTCTTTCGAGCATTGAATCGGCCATTGTTTGCAGAGGCTTAAACACGAGGCTGACAAAAACTTAACACGCTTGTAACATTGCCGTCATCTCCCTGAAATCTTCCCTCACTATGTATATAAGTATATAACGAGGTAAGCAACGTTCCTTCTTCAACCGGGAGGTCTGGATGCAAACGGTGAGACGACAGGGGTTGCGACGGCAATTATTGTTGGTCGGTATGGTGGGACTGCTGGCGAGCTCGGCTATTCCAGCTCAGTCGGAGCCTACCACGCCCGGCATCAGGCCGGTTGTCGATGAATCGATGGGGAATTATGCCTACGTCGAGAACCTGGTGGGAGCTTTCACGGTGGCTGGGTCCGACACGATGCAGCCGTTAGTGGCTCGGTTGGCCTCCGAATTTCGCCGTGTTTACCCGGAGACCAAGATCGCGGTTCAAGGCAGCGGCAGTATTTCGGCCATCGACCAATTTCTGTATAACCAGGCCACTATCCGGCGCGGCGACGCGAACCCGAAGGGACATCTCGTCTCGGGACATGTGTCCTTCCTCGCGACTTCCCGCCCATTGAGCGAGGGAGAATTAAAGGATTTCAAGTCTCGCAATGGCTACGAACCGATAGGCCTCCCCATCGCTCTCGATGCCGTCGCCATCTATGTCAACCAGGAAAATCCCATCCGAGGATTGACCTTCGAACAGATTGACGGCATGTTCGGAGCCACCCGCAAGCGGGCTGGGGGCAAAGACATCAATGAATGGGGAGAGGTCGGTCTGGACGGGGGGTGGGAGCACCAGCCGATTCACTTGTATGGTAGAGATAAGCGGTCAGCGACCCGTGAGTTCTTCAGCCAACATGTGCTGCTTGGCGGGGATTTTAGAGGTTCCATTAAGGAAGAGCCAGGGGCGGCTTCAGTGATCCTCAGCATCGCTCGCGATCCTGCCGGCATCGGCTTCGGCGGCGTCGGATTGCAATCCACATTGGTCCGTCCGGTGCCGATCGCCGAAACAGGCGGTCAACCGTTTATCGCGCCGAGCGCGCACACGGCTGCCGACGGCAGTTATCCGCTCCGCCGCGCGCTTTATCTGTACGTGAACAAAGAGCCTGGCCAGGAGTTGAAGCCGGTCCTTCTTGAGTTCCTGAGATTCGTCAACAGCCGCGAAGGGCAGCAGATCGTTGCCAAGACTGGGAACTATCCCTTGACCGCCGCTCAGATCGCACACAACATTTCGTTGTTGACCGGTTCTCTCGTGAGAGCTGCCGCGGTTGTCGATTCAGCGCAGTAGCTTCTTGCAGGTTCACAGCCCAACCGTCGTGATCACACCTCTGGTCATGACGGTGTGTTTCTGTTACATCTACATTCCCAATGAGTCCGGTGGAGCAAGCTCGTGACGCTGCGTCACGTCTGTATGGTGGGGTTGGGGATTGTCGGGATGAGCCTTGTAGCTTGCTCTCAACCGGCCCCGATCGTGGTCCACGAAACCCGTACCGATTCCGTGTGGCTCACCTTCGATCCTGAAGCAGGGAACGGCCATAATCATCCCTATGCGGTTTCCTCCGAAAGACTTGCCCAAGTTCTTCGGGGAGTATGGGTGAAGCCTCGGGATGTGGTTGGGGGGTTTGGCTTACTGGCGGACGGACAGGGGAGTCCGGCGTTCAGCGTGTCGGATGTGGCGCGGCTCGCCAGATATCTAGCGCAAGCGCTCGCGAAGGCCTCGCCCCGGGACATGGCCACCTTCTATCTCGTGACCGGGGATCCATCCCACGGAAAGCTCATTACGTCCGGTGGTCTGTTTGTCAAAGATGATTGGTTATTTGTTATTCTGGCCAATGCCCGCACCTCACCCAGTTCAGTGCAATACGAAAACACCTACGAGTTCGAAGCCAGGGATCAGCCGCTGATCCCCATCGCGCGTTACAAGTTTACCGTGGGCTTCAGCCCCGCCGCCGCATGGATTCCGAACAGTCAGGCCCGTCACGCGGAGGGATACGAACGTTACCTGGACGAGTCCAAGCTCATCGTCGTTGATTTGTCCCGCCTACCTGCTGAACCCCCGTCTGCACCGGCGCCGTCTCTGCAGTCTCCCGCGATCTCGCGATAACCATCCCATCGCCTTTCAATTCCAGAACCACACGATCTGCAAACGAATGAGGTTGCCATAGGTGTCGAGCTGCCGGCCGGGCGTCGTGGCCGATCCTGGGGTGGTCGTAAAGACATTCAACCGTTGTGTGAAGGTGTATGCCGTGGTGATTTCCCACTGCGGGTCCGGTTGCCACGCAACGCCGATCTCGACCTCCTTCATCCGGTCATCTGGAGCGCCGGTCTGGAATTTGAGGCCGCCGTGGTATTCCTGCCAGCGCGCGTACACATTGGCCAGGCCTGTGTCTGAATATTTCCACTGATAGTGGCCTTGGACATATCCTCCATAGAGATGGCTCTCTCGCACTATGCCGTCCGCGCCTCGCTTGGGACCGCGCCCAACCACATATTCAGCCATGAAGCCCCAGGGTTGTGGCGGATAATAGACGTACCAATTCAGCCGCTCGTCGTTATAACTCCGATCCCCGGTCGTGAGGCTTTGATTGAAAGAGAACAGCGTCGTCCCGGCCGCCGCAGTGCCAAGACTTACCACAAACTGGCCTTTCATCGCATTCATGCCGACTTCTATAAGGCGCCCGCCCGGCAATTCGAACGGCCAACTGAGGCGCGCGCCCAGATGCTTGTTGTCATTTTTCTCGACGGCATTCAGACCCTGTCCGTTATAGGCTTGGATATGAATGACGCCGTAATCCCCGGCGCCGTACATATAATCCAGCATTTGCTTATATCGACCCTGAGCGACTTTCGGCGTCCACATGAACGAGACACCCATATCCCGCTCGCTTTGCGCACAGCTATTGGTCGCATCGGCACGGTCGATCGCCATGCGGACACGGCTTGCCTGCCAGTTGTCGAACGAGCAGGGAGCGCGCTGCAATCCCACGCGAGCGCGGAACTCTTTGCCCTTGTCGAAGATCCAATCGCCATACGCGTCTCGCATGGTCAGGGTGTGGGTGTTCCCGGAAATGTTGCTGGCGAGATCCGGCTGAATGAGAAAGGCGACGTGGTCGGAGACTTGACCCGTCACCACCCAACGCACCCGGCGAAAGAAAAACCCAGGCTGCGCGCCGGAATTCTTATCGCCCACCGAGGCGTCGTGATAGGTTCGCAACTGGCCGTTGGGCTGGCCGAGCCGATTGTAGCGGAACATCCCGTAGCCATACATCGTCACTCGTTCAAACCAGCGGGGGTTTCCCGTAAATTCAGCGACCAACGATCGCTCGTTCAGCCGACGTTCTTCCTCGGACTTGATCCTGATCCAGTCGTCCGTCGTGATGTAGCCCTTCTCAAGCATGAGATCCTCAAGCGACGTGCTCTCGATCGTGCTTGTACCGCCATGGGTCATGCCGCCTGGTGCAGGAGGGCCGCCGGCATGCGCAGGCTCACCGGTTGGAGCCAGACGGCGTCCTGCAAGTGACCGCTTACGAGATCGGTCGTCGATCGTTTCCTCCGTTCGCTCTTCAGAACGCTCTTCAGCGCTGATCGCTCCTTCCGGCATGTCGAACGCCAGAATAATTACAAAGGCTGTGCAGGTTCGCAGAAGTTTTGCACAGGGCGCGTATCTCATAATCCGTCCTTTCTTCCGGCAGCATTGAGGAAACGCGCCGAACTAGTTCCAAAACCAGACAACCTGCAATCGGATCAGGTTCCCGTAGTTATCGAGCTGTTGCCCTGGAGTCGTTGCGGTTCCCGGAGTCGTCGTGAAGACGTTCAATCGTTGCGTAAAGGTGTATGCGGCCGTGATCTCCCATTGAGGATCTGGCTGCCAAGCAATGCCGGTTTCCAGTTCGTGCATGCGGTCGTTCGGGGCGCCGGTCTGGAATTTGAGTCCTCCATGGTATTCCTGCCATCGCGCATAAAAGTTCGCGAGCCCGACATCGGAATACTTCCACTGATAATGGCCTTGGAAGTATCCACCATAGAGGGCGCTCTCACGCACAATCCCATCGGAACCCCGCTCCGGCCCCCGACCTACGACATATTCTGCGATGAATCCCCAAGGCTGCGGCGGAAAATACACATACCAATTCAGCCGTTCGTCGCGATAGCCCCGATCCCCTGTACTGCCGCTTTGATTGAAAGAGAACAAGGTCGTCCCGGCCGCCGCGGCGCCATGACTCACCACGAACTGGCCTTTCATCGCATTCATCCCGACTTCTATGAGACGCCCTCCGGGAAGTTCGAACGGCCAACTCACCCGGGCGGCGAGATGCTTGTTGTCGTTCCTCTCGACTGCATTCAACCCTTGTCCGTTGTACGCTTGAATATGGATGACCCCGTAGTCGCCTGGCCCGTACATGTAGTCGAGCATTTGCTTATATCGTTGCTGGGCAATTTTGGGCGACCACATGAACGACACGCCCATATCGCGCTCGCTTTGCGCACAACTGTTGGTCGCATCGGCACGATCGATGGCCATGCGGACCCGGCTCGCCTGCCAATTGTCGAACGAGCAGGGCACCCGTTGTAGGCCGATTCTCGCTCTGAACTCCTTATTCTTGTCGAAAATCCAGTCTCCATACGCGTCCCGCATGGAAAGCGCGTGCGTGTTCCCGGAGATATTGCTCGCCAGATCAGGCTGGATGAAGAAGGCCACATGGTCGGACACCTGTCCCGTCACGACCCAACGAATCCGACGAAAAAAGAATCCCGGTTGCGCGCCGGAGTTCTTATCGCCGACCGACGCGTCGTGGTAGGTACGCAACTGCCCATTCGGTCCGCCAAGCCGGTTGTAGCGAAACATGCCGTATCCGAACATCGTAATGCGCTCGAACCAGCGTGGACTGCCGGTAAACTCGGCGACCAGGGAACGTTCGCTGGTGCGTCGCTCTTCCTCCGCCTTGATCCTGATCCAGTCATCCACGGTGATCAGGCCTTTCTCCAGCATCACATCTTCCAGCGACGTGCTCTCAATTGAAGATTCGCCGCGCTGAATCATGCCGCCAGGCCCACGGGGGGCGGGCGCCGATGTAGAAGCCGGCGTAACGGTCGACGTTCCGCCATCGAGAGCCTCCGCAGCCTCAACAGAGTTTGATAAGTCACTGCAGACCAACCAACTACAGGCTACAAGCCATATGACATTCGACAACCAGTGTCTTCTCATACGTTCCGATCTCCTTTCTGGTAAGTGATCGGTGATTGATAGTGAATGGGGCGGAATACCGGTCATTCCATCGGCGAGATGTTTAATCACTTATTGCCAATCACTTAATCACTGACCACTGTTCGAATTCGTTGTGGCGGAGAGTAGAGGCTGGTTGTGTCGGCTGGGTGACGGTCGTGTTACAGATATGTTAATTTCGCATTTATTAAGAGTTAAACGAGTTGAATCAACGCAGGTTTTTGGAGATCAACGGGATGATCGAGAAGAGGAACAGCGGCGGACAGTCAGCGGATTCTGGACGCAGAATCCTACATCACTCGGAAATATTGCACCGTGCTGTCGCCCGAGACATCATCACGGCGCAGCACGACATGAGCGGTCTTGGACACGTCGTTCACGGTGATCGTCATTCTGGCAAAGAAGAAGTTCGTCTTCACGTCATAGGTTTGCGTAACCCGCAACTCTTTGGCGATATCCGAAAAACTGCCGACTTGATCGACGTCCTGCATGGTCCGATACGGTCGAGCCTGAACAATTTCCGCGGCCATGCTCTGGGTAATGCGGGCATCCAGGGATTGAATGACCAGGGGATCAGCCGTGTTGAGGTTGATCACTCCTCCGGCCTCCTTCGGATAGACCGTCACGTATTTGGCCAGCCGCTGCACGATCTCGCGCGTCATCCCCTTTAATAGATATAACTCGGCTAGGCTCTCCAGCGGTGCGTTCGCCGAACGATACGCCGGTCTTACGGTCTGATAATAAGCGCTTTCGGCTCCATTGGGTTCCGGCACATCATCAGCGTCGATCCAGTCGGCAATCACATCGACCAGTTCCACTTTGATCTGGAGAAAGTTAAAGAGGCGCTTCGCCCGAGTCAGTTTAATCTCGCGCGTTTTGGGGTCGGCCACCCCCAGTTCGTTCAGATTGAACTTGCCGCGTTCGTCTTCGATTTGCGCCGACAAGATCCCGTCACCGATCGCATAGCTGGAGATCGGCACAGCCCAGATGTCCGTCAAGCCATCGAAGGATTGCTTGGACAGTTTGTCGATCATATGATCTTTTTGCAAAATCGCCTTCGCCGCTTGGACTCCCGCTCTCGTTAAGGTGGTCGCCTTGAAATTATCTCGGAACGCAGCCGCCTCCCGATGCTCTCGTCTAGCATCGGCGTCGAATTCGAGGATCAGTGTTCCGAGCAACGCCAACACCAGCAGCGCCAGAATCAGGGCGATCCCTTGTTCATCGTGTTTTGGCATAGGCAGTCACGCGAAGATTGGCGGCCAGGAGATACGGCGTGTCAAAGCGTGGTGTAATCTGTAGATGTCTCACTTGGATTCCGTGCAGAGACGATTCTAAGTCGACGAGCAGATCGACAAGTTGGGGAAACTGTATGCCGTCAAGGCGAAGGTCCACCGACGTTTCCTGATATCCCTGCATCAAGGTGGGATTCTGAGGTTGCATGCCGACGATGCGATCGCGCATCTGCGAAGTGGCCGCCGCGTCCTCTAGAAAGGGAAGGATCGAAAACTGACCATCGATCGACGGCATCCCTTCCTCGATTTTTGACAGCCGAGCTTTCAAGAGCGCGTATTCGGCGCTCAGCGCGGTCAGTTCCTTCATGTCGCGCTCTTTGCGAAGCGCCTGCCGTTCCAGGCGGTCCAACCGTGTCAACAGGGGATCGACCACCACCACAAAGAGCAAGCTGAGGAGCACGAGGGTCCCCCCGCAGACCACGATCATCCGTTCTCGACCGGAGAGGTGGTTCCATCGATGTCTGGCTGCATGGATCATGGCGCCTGCACTTTAAATGCGACCCGGAACACGACTTGGTTCGGAGAGGAACCCACGCGAGTATCGCTGACCGTGACTTCGTGGAAACTAGGGGAGGCGGCGAACGCCTGCTTGACTCGCTCGATAGCCTCGAAAGACGTCGTTTCAGCCTCAAGATGCACCTGGCCGGTCTCAATCGTCAATTCCCGCACCTTCAAGGGCGTGCCTTGAGGAACATGTTTGACGATTTGCGCAAGCACGGGAAGCACATGGCTTTGCGACCCGTCGATCAGCGCCAGGGACTTGGTAATCGCAGCCATTTTCCGTCGGGCGTCATCCAGCTCGTCTCCAGGGAGCGCCGCGCCACCGAAGTGTTGCATGTGTTGTGCATGCACCGCCTCCTTGAGGTCCGTTACTCGATGTTGCTGAAGCGTCACGCGCGCATAGAGATCGACGAAGCCGAGCAGCCCGACAATGACGGCTCCGGCGATAGCGAGATGCAGTTCGCGTCGCCCATCTTGGTCCGTGCGGGCGGCATCGGCACTGACTTGCTTGAAATCGACCGCAATCGTGGATCGCGACCGCCAGCGGGGCCGGACCACGTTCGGATGGAGCGCGAGTCCGAATGCCACTGAAAATGCTCGGGGGCAATCCGCTCCGAATCCCTGACGGGGGCCCAGCGGACTCAGCTCCAATTGGTTGGAAAGAAACCCCGGCAACTGTTTCAGTTTCGATCCACCTCCGGATACCCAGCAGTGCTTGATCTTCGTCTTGGTGGAAGCCTCATACGCATGCAGCGTCACGCGAATGTCCTTAATCAACGGGTCCAACCACGATTCGACTTGTGGAACGGACATGCCTCGTTTTTGTCGCTCGGCCTCGGCCAAACTGCACACCTGCCTCTTTGCCAGCGCATCGGTCAGATAATCTCCTCCCCACGCAATCGTACGGAGCAGCCACGGCCGACCCTGGTGGAGCAGACACAGAATTGTCTTGGAAGCTCCCACATCCACTATCGCAAGATCAGGAGGGACGCTTGCTCCCTCGCGCTTGAGATGTTCCGTGACTGAATAGAGCGCCAAGCCATCGACGTTGATGGCCGTCGGTTCGATGTCGGCCTCACTGAGCATCTGAATGTGATCCGCCACTGTGCTCTTCGGAGCCGCGGCCACGAGCACGTCGGAGACCGTCTGCGGCTTCGCTTGGGATTGGAACCCTGATGGAGGCAACACCATGCTCCCAACCGCCACGTCTTCAAGCGGAAGAGGAATCATGTTCTCAATTTCAAAAGGAACCACTTGGGCAAGCTTGTTCGCATCGCGGAAAGGGAACGAGAGGGTACGGATGAACAGGTCGCTGCAGGGGATAGCGCTGACGAGATTGTCGCTGTACAGGCCGTTCCGCCACAAGAATGTACGGAGCGCCCCGACTCGTTGGGCTGGTTTGAGTGCCGGTTGGCCCGTAAATGGAAGTGGATGGTGAAAGTATTCGATCGACTCGCGGCCGCTCAAGGCACGGCGGAAGCGCACCGCCTTAATCGCGGTGCGACCGAGATCGAGCCCGACGCATTCAGCAACCATCGCCCCTTTCGGCGGCTACCACTTCCTTATGAAAAAGACACCAGCGGCTTGGCGATGGGTCCTCTCAGCATGAAGGTCATTGGCGCGCCGGAAGACCCAATCGGAACGCCAAGTGAAGACGCTCGTTGCGCGAACGACGCGGAGGGAGAAACAGCCACCGTGAGGGTCAGCACACTGGCATCCATCGGACGCCGTAGCGCCAACTGACCGGTACCGCTAAATGAGCCATCGGAGCCGTCCCCCAAGAATTCGTTAATGTGACATAGGGCATCCTTGCATTGCAAGACGGTCTTCATCATGGCGAAGCTCACTGCCGGCAGGGCCGGCTGCATGGATAACGGGTCGATCTGAAGGTCCACCAACTCAATTCTTAGTTTTCCGTCGGCCCCCAAGAACGTGTCGGCACTAGCAACGTCGTTCCAGCGTTGATCGAACTCCGCCCGCAACCGTCCGCGCTTCATCAGCGACCCGGCGAAGGCAGGAAGATCCACCTGCTCAACTGCCCCTGACATCGAGCCTGGGCCGTTCATGAACCATGAACCTAGGATCAATCGAGCCGTCAGCTGCCCGGGGGTAGGCGGCGATCCATTGGACACAGAGGCTTTCACATCGATCACCAGCCGCCCCCACAGAGAGCGCAACACATTGAGGGTCACCCGAACGCGCTCCGCTTCCAGCCGACCGACCTGAGGAACGGAGAAAGTCACATGTCGCCACTCCAGTCCGAGCGGCCACGCAACACTCCACCGTTCCGCCGTAATGGCCACGCCGCTTCTGGTGGAGACCTCAGACAACAGGCGCGCTTGAAGCGCCTCGTAGGGAAAGCTGATCGCAAGCGAAGCCAAGAGCGCCAGCGATACAAAAAGGCCCCAGGCTCCGATAATTTTCGCGCCCGGCGACAAGAGAAACCTCGTCATCATAGTTGCGCCCCAACGGTAACCCATTCTCTGAACAGGCGTGGCTCGCTGTCGGTTCGGCGGAAGGTGATCTCGATCAGGACGGCGCCGGGTTGGGTCTTTCTCGTACGGCCATCCCACTCATCGACCCACACTTTCGCGAGCGAATCATAATAGCGCAGATTGAACGCTTCCACGTCAACAGCCAACTCTTGTTGCTCGAGGGAGTCATCAGTGGTCTCATAGAGATTCCTTCGAGCCAGGCGTATTAATCGGTTGCCGTCGCGCGTATACAAGACTCGAGTCATGTCGCTTTCTCTCGCCTGTTCGATGACGGGAAACTGGCTGATCGAGAGGAAAGCCACTGTATCGGCGGCATACCCGCTCAGTTGCCCGTCCTGCCCCATCCAAGGAGAAGAGGCATGCGCATAGCCGTTCGCCAACTCTTCGGCTAGCAATCGGAGACAGGTCCGAGCGACTTCGTCGCGCGCGGCATGTTCACGCACCGTGTCCATCGTGTTCAGTGAGGACGACAAGGAGACAAAGAGCAACGTGGCGATCGTTCCGAGGATGGCGACCGCCAGAAGAACTTCGATCAACGTGAAGCCGAACTGGCATTCACTTTTTGCCGGTCGGCAACAGGGCGGCAAAGACATAGGTGCTAGCCTCGAGCGTGTCCTCGATGGTTCCTCGCGGCCAGATGATTTGGATGCGCACTTCGCGAATCGTGTCTAATGGCGTGGGAGAGACGATACGTTTCCAGCGGTAACCGGGCGCGCGATCCTTGGCTTCGTTGGTTGTTTGGTTGCCCAACGGCATGCCTTGGAAGTCTCCACTGATCTCGCCAAGCGGGAGGAAACCCAGCAATTCCGACTCCATGAGCTTTTCCTGCGCCAACAATGTCGCCGTCGTCATATCGCGGGCCCGCATATGCAAATCCACATCCCAATTGCGGAGCCCCAGCAGGGCCGGCAAGGCGATTGCCAAGATAGCCATCGCGATCATGACTTCCAAGAGAGTAAACCCGCCTTGATGATTTTTCACGTCCGCTGTCCCGACATCGGATGCTCGTCCTCCGAATTGACGATGCTTCATTGGGTCATGAAGCTGGCTTCGTTCGAATAGCCGCTTTCTCCGGCACTGTTATAGGCCGTGATTGCGAAGTAATAGATCGTCTGTGGTTGTAATCCGAAAAGCTTGTACGATGGTGATGCTCCAACATCGATCGGCGGAGCATATTTTCCGGAGGTTCGTCCAAAATACAATTTGTAACCTTCGATCGACGGATCACCGGTCACCGGATCCCACGACAAGGTCACATGCCGACTGTTTGAAGGCGTCGTGGTCACGATCACCTCATTGGAGAAGCCGCTTTCTTCGCCGCCATCGTACTGAGCGGTCACAGCCAAATAATAGGACGTGTGAGGCTGCAAGCCTTGAAGACTATACCTGGGACTTGGCCCAACTTGGAGGGGAGGAGCATACTCCCTGGACGCTCGCCCAAAATACAACTTATATCCCACCACAGAAGGATCAGTGACCGGCTGCCATGAGAGGTTAGCGCACGATCTCTCACAGTCTCCGGTCGTTTCAACTCGCATGCCCTGCGGAGACTTCATGGGAGTCGCCGGCGCGGCACTGGGGTTGCCGATCGTTGGAATGGTCGGCGCTCCGTAGTCGTTTCCATCGCCACATCCCCACACCACAGCACACCCCGCTGCGATCAGCGCCAGCCGGATAATACGCACCTCCATGCGTCCTCCTTTTCGCACGTATGACAGAGTGACGAGTTGAACGTGCTACAATGCGCCTGTGGTCTGAGTCGGAAAAGATTGTAGGAGTGCCCGGAGTCGTTGCGGAATGTCTCCACGCTTGTCTTCAATTCTCCCCTCCACGATTTGAATGCCGCCGGTGAGAGCATTAATGCGCAACGCCAACACATTGAACTCGTCATCGGTCAACTGAATAATTCCCGGTTCTATGCGGCCGGTCGGTAACACCCGCAACATGACCTCTCCTGATGCCGCTTTTAAGCGGCGGGGAGTCGTCACCTCCAAGAACCGGACTCGCTCAGGCAGGGTGACCCGACCCTCCAAAGCCGCCTCCATCGGTGGGCGCTCCTCGCCGGACTCCAACATCGTAACCCAGTAGATGCGCTGGTCTATGTCGAAGTGCATATGGAGAGGCCTTTGCGTGGCGATGGCTGTGGCTTGCAACGATCGAAACTTCGCGACCAGCTTGCGCGCGCCTCCGGATAAACCGTCGGCAAGCCCCATCCGAGGAATGGCGATCATGAAAACCGCGCCCAGCAGGAATAACACCAGAATCATTTCAACCAGAGTGAAGCCACCTTGCAGGGAGTGACTACTGATTAGTGATTGGTAATTGAATGGTTTCTTTGAGGAGTGACGAAGCAGTTGGTGATGCGGCGGTGGACAGAT
This sequence comes from Nitrospiraceae bacterium, assembly GCA_052389595.1. GTDB lineage: Bacteria > Nitrospirota > Nitrospiria > Nitrospirales > Nitrospiraceae > JBQTHT01. Next base: position 4,982 of record JBQTHT010000241.1, on the reverse strand, counting down.
GGGTTCGGTTAGACGCATGTAGGCGCTCTTCATGACACTTGGTGTCCTTCACTTAATCACTAATTACCAATCCCCAATCACTCCTTATCCAGGTTCCAATTCGTGATGTCTGCGTTCATGCCCTCACCACCGACCTCGCCGTCGGTTCCCAGCGAGGTAATTTCATACTCGCCCTTTTGACTTGGGCTGAGGTATTTGTAGGGGTTGGCCCAAGGATCTTCCGGAACTTTCGGGAGGTAGCCGCCGATTTTCCATTTTTTGGGAATGACCCCAACCGTGGGTTTTTCTACGAGAGCCTTGAGGCCCTGCTCCGTCGATGGATACACGCCATTGTCGAGTTTATAGAGCTGTAATCCGCCTTCGATATTTCTGATCTGCACCTTCGCGGCAGTACGCTTGGCCTCATCGGTCCGTCCCATGATGCGCGGCACCACCAAGGCCGCCAGGATGGCCAAGATGGCGACGACCACCATAATCTCGATGAATGTGAATCCTTGTTCCGATGAAGAGTGATTGGTGAACTGAATAGGGTTTCGGTGCGAATTGATATTTGATTGGAGAGATTTTGGGCGGCGTTGAGAGGCAATATAACCGTTGAGCCTTCTGATGCCATCAAGGGCAATGGTCCTTAAGCGGTCACCCTCCGGCTTCTGGACATACCCCGCATCACAGCAGGCATTAACATCATCAATGAGTTCATTGACCGACCCTCCAGCCTGTAGACAAAACTGGACGTTTTCTTGGAAATGAAATCTCCCAACCCTCTCAGTAATATTGTTTGTAACCGACACGGCTGCTCTGCGCATTGGAGGCGCCAAAACAAACTTCTCCTCGTGCGAGAGTGCTTTGGCCATAGTCCAAACTTCCTGCCGGAGTTTTCTGGCATGTCGATACACGTCCAGCTCGCCGAAAGAAGTTATTGCACTGGTCGACGTGTTGCTCATTGAGTTAGCCTTGCCCGCCATATTCGCCAATCACTAGTCACCAATCACTCCGCATCACCGGACCATTTGTCCCATTTCAAAAATCGGGAGCAAGATCGCCACTACAATAAAAAAGACCAACATGCCCATGATCAAGATCATGACCGGTTCCAGCAGAGAAGTCAGTCGCGTGATAACTCGGTCCACTTCACCGTCGTAAATCTGGGACACGCGCCGCAGCATTTCCTCCATTTCACCGCTTTTTTCTCCCACCGCGATCATATGGGTGACGAGAGAGGGAAATTCGCCGCTTCGCTTCAACGGCTCTGCAATGGTGTGCCCCTCGCGGATATTCTGGCGGGCGCCTTCGACGGCTTGCTCGAGCACTCCGTTGTTCATCACACGTTTCGCGACATCCAGCGCATCGAGCAGCTGCACGCCGCTGGCCAGCATCGTCGCCAACGTGCTGGTCAGACGAGCAATCGCCAGTTTGCGCGCCACTTCTCCCATCAGAGGTAGTTTCAGCAGAAACCCGTCCGCAGCCATGCGACCCGTCGGCGTTTTCAGTACGCGTTGTAGTCCGGCCGCCGCCGCGACGACGCCTCCGACCAGGACCAGCCAATAGGCGGATAAAAACCCACTGAGGCTCATCAACACCAGCGTGGGCCAAGGCAAAGCTTGATGGAGATCGGCAAAGACGGCCGTGATCTTGGGAACGACGAAGGTCACGAGAAAGAACAGCACCGTGACCCCGACGATCAACATCAGCGCCGGATACATCACAGCATTGGTCACTTTGCTCTTCAATGCCAACTGCTTTTCAAGGAACTCGGCGAGCCGGAACATGATCTGGTCCAGGGCGCCGCTTGCCTCACCAGCGCGCACCATGTGCACATAGGTCGGCGAGAAGTCGCGTGGATAATGCTCCAGCGCGATGCTGAACCCTTTCCCGCCTCGAATTTGTTCCCGAATATCCGCCAGCGTACTTTGCGCGGTTTTCTTGTCGAATTGCTCGACGAGAATCCCCAAGGCTTCGACCAGGGGAAGGCCTGCCACGAGCAGCGTGCCCAGTTGTCTGGTGACGAGAGCGATCTCTTGAGCGGAGAAGGAGGCGGATCGACCGGATGGGCTCGACGCACGACCAGCGCCGGTAGCGCTACCGGAAGCCGACTGCCCTTGTTCGACGACATCGGTCGGGTAGACGCCTCCCTTGCGCAACTTCAACCGGGCGACTTTGATGCTTTCCGCATCGACGATTCCCCCCGCAGCCGCCCCATCCGAGCGGAACCCTTTATAGTGATAAACAGGCATTTCGGGGAAGTGGATGAGTGATTGGTGATTAGTAATTAAGTGTCTGACCGCTATGTGATGAGGACTGGTAATTAGTGATTGATGACTTTAGCCTTGAAAGAGCGTGACCGATGTTCTGAATCAAAAAAGACTACGAAGAAACGTCGTGCTTACTCAGGCGGTCCGCCAAATCACGAATCACTATATTTCCACTTCCTGCTGCGTGATGCGCATCACCTCTTCCGTGGTGGTTGATCCATCGACTACCTTGGCCGCTCCTTCCTGTTTTAACGTGACCATTCCTTTCGCAACCGCCGCTTGCTTGATCGAAGCGGAGTCCGCCTTGGCGCCGATGAGACGTCGAACCTCGTCGTCCATGACCAACAACTCATAAATACCGGTTCGCCCGCGATAGCCGGTCTGCGAACACGCAAGGCAGCCGGCGCCTCGATAGAAAGTCGGACGCGGTTGAGCGAGAGAAAGCCCCAGCCGTAACAGTTCCTCGTCATTGGGCCGATAAGGTTTCTTGCAGTCCGGACAGACCCTTCGCAACAACCGCTGAGCAAGAATCGCGACGACGGACGAGGCGACCAGGAACGGCTCGATTCCCATGTCGATGAGGCGAGTCGCAGCGCTGGCCGCATCATTCGTATGAAGGGTTGAAAAGACTAAGTGCCCGGTCAACGAAGCATGAATCGCGATCTCCGCTGTTTCCAGATCGCGGATTTCGCCGATCATGATGACATCAGGGTCCTGGCGCAAGATGGACCGGAGACCAGCCGCGAAGGTCAAGTTGATCTTGGGATTGACTTGCATCTGGCCGATGCCCTGCAACTGATACTCAACCGGATCTTCGACCGTAATGATATTCTTATCGGGCGCATTGATCTGGCTCAGCGCCGCGTACAACGTGGTCGTCTTGCCGCTACCGGTCGGACCCGTGACCAGGAGAATGCCGTGCGACAGATGGATGAGCTGTTGCACCACGGTCAGACGGTCGGCCGACATTCCCATTTCGGAAAGATTGAACAGCTTGTTTTCTTTCTCCAGCAAGCGCAGCACAACCCGCTCCCCGTGAGAAGTCGGTAGGACGGAAACGCGGAGGTCCACATCTTTGCCGGACGTGCGGATTCCGAATCGGCCGTCCTGGGGCAGGCGCTTTTCCGCAAAGTTGAGGCCAGCCATAATCTTCAAACGAGCGATCATGCTCGCTTGGAGGTGTTTGGGCGGCGTCAGGACCGGATAGAGTACTCCGTCGATTCGGTAACGAATGACCAGGCCTTTCTCGAAGGACTCGAAGTGGATGTCGCTCGCGCGTTGCCTGACCGCTTGAAACAGAATGGAATTGACTAACCGAATGATGGGAGCTTCATCGGTGGCATCGAGCAAATCCTGCGGTTCGTCCAGCTGATGAGCGAGGCGATCCAGGTTCTCGCCGCCGGTGAGGTCTTCAATGACCTCCTCGGCCGCCGAGTGGTTGGCCGCTTGGTCGTAGACATGGTTCAGACAGGCAAGGAGCGCGATGCCGGTCGTCATGACCGGCGCAATAGGCGCCCCGAGAAGGACGCGCAAATCGTCCAGAGCCGAGGTTTCCAAAGGGTCCGTCGTCGCAACGATCACGGAACCCTCTTCAACCCGCAACGGCAACACCCGATACCGCCGCGCAAAAGCGATCGGCACTTTCTTCACGAGCTCCGAATCAACCAATTGAGCATCCAACTGAGCCGCCCACGGCATCTCGAATTGATGCGCGAGCGCTTGCAGCACTTCCTCGTCGCGAAGCGCGCGAAGCCGCACGAGCACATCGCCGAGCCGCCCGCCTTTTTCACGTTGCAATGTGAGGGCTTCTTCGAGCTTGTCCTCGGAAAGATTGTACTTCTCGCTTAAGATCGCTCCCAGGAGCGGACGTCCGTATCCTACCGACGCATCACTCTCGATAAGCGAAGACCAACGTTCCGAGTCACCCGCTTCGAGAGAAAGGTCATCCACAGAAACCTCCCGGAGAGAACAGGAAACGTGATTGATAACCACGGGGAGGCCCAGCATACTATTCACACGTTGTCTGGAGCAAGAAGAGTTTCAAGATAATCGGTCTCATTATTCCAGTAAAGGATGAAGTCTGCGCTAGAAATGGTAGGCAATTCCCCCTACCGCATGAAACACGGAGTACTCTCCACTCAGGCCAAAAGTTGGGTCAAATCCCGAGAGCGTGGCGCGGTTATATTTGCCCTCGGCGAAGATACCCCATTCTTCAGTGATAAGCACTTTCACCCCCGCCAATGCGTTCAGTCCGGGCACGACTTGTGTCCCTTGAATACTGCCGGTTTTTGAAGAAAAGTAAAAGGCGCCGGCTCCAATGCCGATGTAGGGCTGAAACGTGTCATCGGGATAACGGGCTATGATGTTGAAGGCCACAGTGGTGACACGTAAGTCCGATTCATTCAATGAAAGCGTGGAATTCGTGAGGACCGACGCAGGGCAATTGGGCGGTTTGATCCCAGGAGGCTGGCTACAAAGATTCGCACCGGCATCCTTGTTCGGAGTGTAGGTGATATCCTGTTTCGTTGTAAGAGTCTGTTGTTTGATTGTTGGATTTGACGTGAACGCCTCAAGTTCAATCCCAAGCCAGGAGACGCCTTCATTAGAAAAAAAGTACCCGGCCTTGCCGCCGAAGATAAGCGAGGATTTCAGTGATACGTCGGAGGTGCTGAACGACTGAACGAGTTGCCCCAAAGCATCCGGGTTGGTTGGATTGGTCGCTTGCGGAAA
>JBQTHT010000240.1:0-48068 GCA_052389595.1 Nitrospiraceae bacterium | reverse complement strand
GGACAGGGTAGAACGACGATCAGCGCCAGAGCCTCTGCACTAAGGATGCAAGATCGCATTGCGCCAGGGTGGGGGTGACCGCGGTGGCTTCGCCCAGTTGATCGAGGGGGAGCGTCGTCGCGACAGCCAAACAACGAATACCGGCGGCGCGAGCAGCTCGGATGCCGTGCGGAGTGTCTTCGATGGCCAGGCATTCGGACGCGGCCAACGGTGCTCTCTCGTTCAGGCGATGGAGCGTGAGTAAATACAGGTCGGGGTCCGGCTTGCCGTTGGCGACATCCTGAGCGGCCGTGATCTGTTCGAAGGCGTGACGCAAATGAGCCAGGCCGAGTATCAGTTCAATCTCATCGCGCAATGCCCCTGACGCCACGGCCAGGCGATACCGTCTGGACGCTGCCGTCACAAAGTCGGTGACGCCGGGCGCCAATACCTTATGCGTCTTCAGCGCAGCCTGCATCAGCGTTGTTTTTCGCGCGACCAGCTCTGCGGCAGATTGTGAGGTCGTTCGTGACCCATGCGCGGCAAGGATGGCTTCGAAACAAGCTTCGTCCGTCAATCCCACATACTTGTCGGCATAGTCTTCAGGTGTGAGCGGAAGTCCTTCCTCGGCCAGAACGGTTTGAAACATTCTGAAGTGGAGAGGCTCCGTGTCAGCCAACACACCGTCGAAGTCGAAGATAATGGCTTTTAGCTCAGGCATGAAAGGTGAGTATACTCCATCTCGTTCATCTTCTTGGAGACGCACATAATGGAGTCAGCAATAGATGGTGGCGATGCAAGGAATCGTCGAGCGTGCCGTGTTTGTTCAAGTTGGTCGTTGACACCCGCTTGCCCTTTCCTTAGGATACCACCGATTTTCACTCTGAGTTTCCCCGATGACCCTCCTAGAACTCAGCAAGTCGCTCCACAATTGTCAGCGCTGCAAACTCGCGAAGCTGGGTCGAACGCAGGTTGTGTTCGGCGTAGGCCATCCGCAAGCGGCGGTCATGTTTGTGGGCGAGGCGCCCGGATTTCATGAAGATCAGAAAGGAGAGCCGTTCGTCGGCGCGGCGGGGAAATTGCTGAACGATCTGCTCGCATCAGCGGGATTGTCGCGATCGGAGATCTACATTGCGAACGTGATCAAGTGCCGGCCGCCCAACAATCGCGATCCCGAGCAGGATGAAGTCGAGACCTGCAAGCCGTTTCTTATGCAACAAATCAGCTTGATTCGCCCCAGGCTCGTGTGCACGCTGGGCAACTGGGCCACGCAAACCCTGCTGGAGCGTAAGGTGGGGATTACCAAAGTCCGCGGGCAGGCGTTTTATCTCAAAGACTTTGTGCTTTTTCCGTTGCTCCACCCGGCCGCGGCCCTCCATCAAGGCGGCCTGCTCGAACCGTTACGAGAAGACTTTAAAAAGTTGAAAACTTTTTTGGACCGTCATAGCGCGCAGCCTCCGACTCCCGCTGCTTCCTCAGCTCCCGTCGAACGAACCTTGCAGCTTGAGACGCCTTCCCAGCAGACACAGATGGATTTGTTCGGATCTTGACCGGCTAAGATGAGGGCGCAAGACGCCGCCGTCCTATCGGCGCGTTAGGCCCTGGCTTGGTCTTTCGCTTGGGCCGATTTCTCGCCGTCCACTGATGGCTCGTCCGCGGCTTGTTCCTGCTCCGGCTCCGCAAACCAGGAGACGAGCATGTCGTCCCACCAGACTTCGGTGACGTCGGGACCTGGATCGACGCCGAAGATGGCGACATCGTCTTTGCTGATGGATGGACCGACGACAGAAGGTTGAAACTTAGCTCGTTCGACGACTTCTTTTGTGGCATACCCACCCACGATCCAGGAATCCGGGTCGGCTCGTCTGGACTTGTAGGCCTTTAATTCTTGTTTGAGATAGAGAAACATGGCCCGCTGCACGTTGTCTTCCACGCCATTCTGCGGGAGGCTGAGCGTTTTCTCTATTTTCTTCCGCCAATGACGGTCCTCATAGCGGGAAGTGATGAGCTGCAGCATCTTCTTGCCGTCGTCAATTGATAAAGCCATCGTGATTCCCCTGACTAACTCCCCGCAATCGTCATCTCTGCAATCTTGATCGTCGGGCTGGTTATACGACCGCGAAACACCAGATCGTTGCCGATCATCTCAATGTCCGCGAACATTTGTGTCAAGTTGCCTGCAATCGTAATTTCTTCGACCGGATAGGCCAGTTCTCCGTTCTCGATCCAAAAGCCGGATGCACCACGGGAATAATCGCCCGTTACCATGTTGATGCCGAAGCCGATTAATTCCGTCACATACAAACCGTCCCGGATCGACGCGATGATTTCCGCAGGACTCTTCGATCCGGGGGCCAAATAGAAATTCGTGGGGCCGACCGAAGGGCTGTCGCCAATGCTCCGAGACGCGTTGCCGGTCGACGACATGCCGAGCTTGCGCGCCGAATAAGCATCGAGTAAATAACTGGAGAGCACTCCGCGCTCGACCACGGTGGTTTTCCTTGTGTGTAATCCCTCTCCATCAAAGGGTCGCGAACCCAGGCCCCCCATCATTCGACCATCGTCGTAGACGGTCACGTTGTCAGGAGCGAGCGTCTTGCCTAGTTTGCCGACCAAGAACGACGCACCTTTATAGAGCGCATACCCTGAGGCCGCGCTGCAGAGGTTGCCGAGCAAACTGCCGGCGGTCTCCGGATCGAACACGACCGGCGCCCGCCGCGTCGAAACTTTTCTGGCGCCCAGCCGTCGTACGGCGCGACGGGCGGCTTCCTCCCCAATGGATTCCGGAGTGTCGAGCAAGGCGAACTTTCGTTGCACGCCATACCAGGCATCCCGCTGCATGCTGTCTGAGTTCGGCTCGCTGGCAATGGGAGACACCGAGAGAGAAAAACTGGAGCTGCGATACTCGCCGATAAAGCCGTGGCTGTTTCCTAGCACGACCCGGCCTGATGACGAATCAAATTCCGCTCCTTCTGAATTTGTAATCCGCTGATCGGTCGCAAAAGCGGCCGATTCGGCACGGCGGGCCAAATCAATTTGAGCGTCAGTTTGCAGGTGAGTCGAGTCATACAAGTCGAGATCGGGGAGGTCTTGGGCCATGAGATCCGCCGGCGGTAGACCGGAGACGCTGTCTTCAACCACGGCTTTGGCCAACGTACAGGTCTCCGTCACCAAACTGTCCAACGATCCCTGCGAAAAGTCGGACGTCGAGGCGCTGGCGGAGCGTTTCCCCACGAACACCCGCAGACCCAACCGCTTTTCACGAGCTTTGGTCAGGCGATCCACCGCTCCCAGCCGGACTTGGACCGAAAATGTCTCTCCGTCGGCCACCACGACATCGGCTTCCGTCGCCCCACATCGTCTCGCCCGACCCAGCAAGTCGGTCGCAAGCTCAGCAAAGCTCAATCTGTCCCGTTCCGGCTGACCATTCTCTAGGACCGATAATTTATCATTCATAATTCGATATTGGATTACTGAGCTTGTGTTCCCCCCACCGTGATTTCATCAATACGGAGAGTCGGGAGCCCCACCCCTACCGGCACGGATTGGCCTTCTTTACCGCAAGTACCGATCCCTTCATCAAGTTTGAGGTCGTGCCCGACCATCGAAACTTTTGTGAGGATGTCCGGACCGCTGCCGATGAGCGTGGCGCCCTTGACCGGTGTGGTCACCTTTCCGTCCTCGATCAGATAGGCCTCGCTTGCTGAGAAGACAAACTTGCCGTTCGTGATGTCGACCTGGCCGCCCCCGAAGGAGACGGCGTACAAGCCTCGCTTGACGGATTTTATGATGTCCTCCGGCTCTGAATCTCCCGCCAGCATAAAGGTGTTCGTCATTCGTGGAAGAACGACGCTCTGATAACTCTCGCGCCGACCATTCCCGGTGAGAGGGATGCCCATCAACCGCGCGTTGAGCCGGTCGGTGATATAGCCTTTCAGAACGCCTCGCTCGATCAAGACGGTTCGAGTCGTCGGCGTCCCTTCGTCGTCCATGTTTAGGGATCCTCGCCGGAACGGAAGCGTTCCATCATCGACAATCGTGCAGACATCCGACGCCACACGACTTCCCAGGAGGTTGGAAAAGGCAGACGTTTTCTTGCGGTTGAAATCAGCCTCCAATCCATGTCCGATGGCTTCATGAAGAAGAATGCCCGGCCAACCGCCTGCCAGCACGACCGGCATGACACCGGCCGGCGCATCGACTGCGCTGAGATTTAAGATGGCCTCACGCGCTGCCTCACGGGCGTACTCGAGATAGCGGTTGTCCTCACGATAAAACGCAAAGCCAATCCGGCCGCCGCCCCCAAAGGTTCCCACCTGACGATTTCCGTTTTCTTCGGCGATACAGGTGATTTGGAGGCGAGAGAGGGGTTGGACATCGCCGACGACCCGTCCCTCGGAATTCGCGACGACGACGATCTTGTATTCGGTGTTGAAGGACGCCATCACGTTCTTAATGCGGGAGTCATACCGCCTGGCCTCCGCATCGATTTCATTCAGCAAGGCCACCCGATCTGCCGTGGCGACCTCGGCGTTCGCTCGCTCGAGGGGATAGAGATTGCGATGGGGTTGTTCGCGATGGGTCACGGCCATAGTTTCCGACCCTTGAGGGGAGTCGGCAATATATCGGGCGGTGTCGGCGGCGATTTCCAGATCCCTCCGGGTCAACTCGTCGGAATAAGCAAACCCGGTCTTTTCTCCGGCCGTCGCGCGAACACCCACCCCTTGAGAGACACTCTTGGCCGCCCGTTTGACGAGCCCCTCTTCCATCGACACGGACTCGGCCTGCCGAGCCTCGAAATAGAGGTCGGCGTAGTCCACGTCCCGAACTTTTACACGACTCAGCGCCAGCTGAATCTCTTTTTCTGTCAGGCCAAAACGGCCCAATTCGGCGGTCTGTTCGTCGGCCATTACGGGTGCTCCTGTGGCAACATGTGAAGCGAGTATAGCCGATTCTTTTCTCGCCGCGCAATGGAACCTCGCACGCATCCATCTGCATTTGCAGAGGGTTTTGCGAAATATCGTTTGACTTTTGAATCCCCCCTCATTAGACTTTTTTCACCTGCCGCTCTCTACACATAATGAGAAAGGACTATCGCTCGCTTCCCATGGCGAAAGGCACCAGCAGTAGAATCGAACAGCTCTCCGAACGCGACCTGCTCTCTCAACTCGACCCTGATCTGCTGCCCAAACACGTGGCCATTATCATGGACGGTAACGGACGCTGGGCTGAGCTGAGGGGACTCCCGCGGATTGCAGGTCATACGGAGGGCATCAAGTCTGTCCGAGAAATGATCTCCTTCAGCCTTGAGGTCGGGATCCGTGTATTAACGATCTATGCGTTCTCTCAAGAAAATTGGAACCGACCGACTGAGGAAATCAATGCCTTAATGGGCTTACTCGAGCATTACTTATCCACTGAACGAGCCAGCTTGGTCGAGCAGGGGGTCCGCTTTCGGACGATCGGACGCGTGAACGCGCTTCCCCCCTCGGCGCTTCATTGGGTCCAAACCACGGAGCAGGACACCGCTCATCTCGACAAGCTTCAGTTGATCGTCGCGCTGAGTTATGGGGGCCGATCCGAAATCGTCGATGCGGCCCGGCAACTCGCGCTGGATGTTCAGCATGGCAAACTCCAGTTAGATGACATCGATGAATCGTTGTTCCAAGGTCATCTCTCGACCGGCACCCTGCCCGATCCAGACCTCTTAATTCGCACCAGCGGGGAGACTCGCGTCAGCAACTTTCTGCTGTGGCAACTCGCCTATACGGAGTTGTACTTCACGTCCACCCTTTGGCCTGACTTCCGCCGACGAGAGGCTCTTCTCGCGCTGTTGGAATATCAGAAGCGCGAGCGCCGGTTCGGTCGCGTGCTCAGCACCGTGTCTCAGTAGTTGGCTTGTGAGGCCAGGAACTGTTCAGTGCCGCGACGACAAGGAAGAGCCCTCAGAGGTCTCGCGGGTGACCGGTACGGGATGGGACATGCGGCGGGTCTATCCGGCTCTGGTCTTTGTCCCGCTGTTTTATTTCCTGGTTCGGTATCTTTCTGTTGAGATATTCTTCGCGCTGGTTGTGATCGTCGGTCTGCTGTCCGTGACCGAATTCTATCGCCTGTATTTTCGTGAGCATCGCGCGCCTCTCCACCTGACAGTCGGACTTGGTTCAACCGCCTTGCTGTTCCTAGCGATCCAATGGCCGACCGTGATTTCTGAACGTACCGCACTGGTGGCCGCCGTGGGCGGGGCTCTGACGGCTCCATTACTCTCCCGTCGCGCGCTCGCGCATAGTCTACTGGACAGCGCGGTCCTCTTGTTCGGCGTCCTCTATGTCGGTCTTGCTTTAGGGCACTTGTTATTGACGCGCGCCCGGCCGGGCGGGGAAATGTTGATCTTGGGCGTCATCCTTATTACGTGGGCTTCCGATACCGGTGCGTACTTTGCCGGTAGGATGTGGGGCCGACATCGATTGGCTCCCATGATTAGCCCGAATAAGACGATCGAAGGGTTAGTCGGAGGCCTGTCTCTTGCCGTCACAGCGGCGTGTGTCGCGCGCGCGTGGTTTCTGCCGTCGCTCAGCTTGCTCGATTGCGTGGCGCTTGGTGTTCTCTTGACCGCGGCAGGAGTCCTTGGAGATTTGACCGAATCAGCCTTAAAGCGAAGCGCCGGGGTCAAAGATTCAGGTTCCTTGATTCCCGGACACGGAGGGATGCTGGATCGAGTGGATAGTCTCTTATTCACCGCGCCGATGTTTTACTACTATCTGACATTGATAAAAGCGTAACGGGTCAGGTGTGAGGGGTAAGGGAAAGAGTATTGAGGTGAAGTTCGCCTCACGAATCGCATAGGAGTTCCCATGAAACGTATCGTGATCCTCGGTTCCACCGGCTCGATCGGTACCAATACGTTGGATATCGTGGATCGGTTTCCACATGAGTTTCAGGTGGTGGGGCTGACGGCCGGTACGAACGACGAAAAACTTGAAGAACAAATTCGTAAATATCGGCCGATGGCGGTTGCACTGTCCAATGAATCGGCGACGGCTCGCTTGCGCGCGCGATGCCGCGATCTTTCCCTCGAGATTGTATCCGGGACCGAAGGAGTGACGCAGGTTGCGCAACTGGCCGATGCCTCGTTGGTCATTTCGGCCATTGTAGGAGGCGCCGGCTTGGTTCCCACGCTCGCCGCGATTCGAGCAGGCAAACACATCGCGCTGGCTAATAAGGAACCGATGGTGATGGCCGGAAGGCTGATGCAAGACGAAGCGCGGAAACATGGCATACAGATTTTACCGGTCGATAGCGAGCACAGCGCGATCTTTCAATCATTGATCGGACATCGACGTGACGACGTCCGCCGGCTGATGCTCACAGCTTCCGGCGGCCCGTTGTGGGAATTTTCTCGCGAGCAGCTTCAACTGGTGAAACCGGAACGGGCCTTGCAGCACCCCAACTGGAAGATGGGTTCGAAGATCACCATCGATTCCGCCACGCTCATGAACAAAGGGCTTGAAGTCGTCGAGGCGCGTTGGCTGTTTGATATTCCCGAGTCGCAGATCGATGTCTTGGTCCACCGGGAAAGTATCATTCATTCTCTGGTAGAATATGAAGACCGATCCGTGATCGCTCAACTCGGCTTGCCGGACATGCGAACACCGATTTCTTACGCCATGCGGTATCCCGAACGAATGTCGTTGGATCTTCCGTCGCTGGATCTGACCGAAATCGGCACGCTGACGTTTTTCAAACCGGATCATGATCGGTTCCCGTGCTTGAGATTAGGGTACGAGGCGCTACAGATCGGTGGAACCATGCCGGCGACGATGAATGCCGCGAACGAAGTGGCCGTGGAAGCGTTCCTACAGGAAGGCATTCGATTCACAGATATCGCGGAGGTGATTCGTAGTACGATGGAGGCACACCACGCGCATGATGTCGAAACGCTGGACGATGCATTGGAGACTGATCGATGGGCGAGGGAAAAGGCGGAAGCGCTGGTCCACTCATTGGCGCGGTAATATGCGCTGGTGAGTTCTGAGTGTTGGATTGTTCAGAGATATATAAAGGAGTTGTCACAGTGATGGCAGCATTGACATGGTCGCCGGATGCAATTTGGCTTCTTCTTCAAAAAGTCTGGTGGTTTTTGGTAGTGCTCGGTGTGCTCGTGGCTTTTCATGAACTGGGGCACTTTTTGGCTGCCCGCTGGGTCGGCGTTAAAGTTCTGAAATTTTCTTTGGGGTTTGGTCCAAAGCTGCTTGGACGTCGGGTGGGGGACACGGAATATCTCCTTTCCGCCGTTCCTCTCGGAGGTTATGTCAAACTGTTTGGCGAAGATGAGGCTGAAGCTATTACTCCGGAAGATAGACGGCGCTCCTTCTCTCATCAAAGCCTGGCAGGCAAGATTCTGATCGTCGCCGCCGGACCGGGCTTTAACTTTATCTTGGCGTTCCTCATCTTTACCGGCTGGCTTTCCACCGGCACGCCGCTGTTCGTGCCCACATTTCGAGATCTCAGCCCGGATATCGAAGCCCTCCTGCCCGGTTCTCCAGCCGACCAGGCGGGTATCAGAATCGGGGACCGGATCATCCGCGTCAACGAGCGGGACATTTCGTCCAGAACCGAGTTGTTCGATGCAGTCGGTAAGAGCCGAGGCAAACAACTCACGCTCGATCTGCGGCGAAACGGACAGATTAAGACCGTGTTCGTCGTTCCTCAGCCGATCGCCGGTCAAGAAGCTGGGGCCGAAGAAGTCGTCTATCACATCGGCGTCGAAGAAACGCCTCCCGTCGTGACTGCCGTGATGCACGGGTCTCCGGCGTCTTCGGCCGGTTTCAAAGAGGGAGATCGTGTGACGGCTATTGAGAGGCAGGACATTCAAACGTGGTCTCAGATGACGGGGATGGTGAAAGACAACCCGAATCATCCGTTGCGATTCGACGTGCTTCGAGACGGGAATCGGATCCTCCTTACCGTGACTCCTTCTGCTGAAAAAGTCACGGTCAACGGCAAACCGATTGAAATCGGCAAGATCGGTATTTCAGGACCGGGGCGATCGATTATCCGCGCCGCTAATCCTCTTACGGCGGTCTATCATGGTCTCGAGGCCACGTGGGGGTGGACGGAGTTGACTGCGGTCGGTATTTATAAAATGATCGTGGGTGACATTTCGAGCAAGAATATCGGCGGGCCATTGACGATTGCCAATATTTCCGGTGAAGCGGCGGCTCAAGGCGCGTCGAGTGTGGTGTTTCTCATTGCAATTTTGAGCATCAATCTGGGCGTGCTGAATTTGTTACCTATTCCCATTCTGGACGGCGGGCATCTGCTCTTTTTCTTCATTGAAGCCATCCTGCGCAAACCCTTAGGAGAACGGCAGCGGGAACTGGCTCAACAAGTCGGGCTGGTTCTGCTCGTCGGCATCATGATCTTCGCGTTTTGGAATGATCTGGAACGCCTCTTCTCCCGCTAGTTACGGATGCTGACACAAGTCCCCAACTTCGTTCTCGGCTCGAGAAAATCCTCAACGGGGACCCTGACGCTTCACATCTCGGCGGCGGGTGTGACTGCCGACTTCTTCGAGCATCCTTCTGGACTCGCGCCTGACGAATCATTTCTTCCCTAGCCAAGATGCGCTGCACACAACTTCTCATACCCACCTTACGCGAAGATCCCGGTGAGGCTGAAACGATCAGCCATCGGTTGATGCTGCGCGCCGGGATGATCAGGAAGGTCGCCGCCGGCATCTATATCTATCTGCCGCTGGGTCTTCGGGTCCTTCGAAAAGTCGAACAGATCATCCGGGAGGAAATGAACCGAGCGGGTGGCCAGGAAGTGTTGATGCCGATTGCGTCTCCGGCCGAGCTGTGGCGAGAAACCGGACGATGGGACTATTACGGAAAAGAATTACTTCGCTTCAAAGACCGCCACGAACGCGATTTTTGTTTGGGACCGACGCATGAAGAGGTCATCACGGATCTATTCAGGCGGGAGGTCAGATCCTATCGACAACTTCCCCTCAATTGTTATCAGATTCAGACGAAATTTCGCGATGAAATTCGTCCTCGCTTCGGCCTTATGCGAGGGCGTGAATTCATCATGAAGGACGCCTATAGTTTTGATCGCGATGAAGAAGGCGCTCGGGCGAGCTATCAAAAGATGTACGACGCCTATACCAGGATTTTCAGCCGCTGCGGTTTGACATTCCGTCCCGTTGAAGCGGACACCGGCCTCATCGGCGGCACCTCCTCTCACGAATTTATGGTTCTCGCCGATACCGGCGAAGAGTCGATCGTCTACGTCGAAGGTGGAACCTACGCCGCAAATGTGGAGCGGGCCGAGGTACTCCCGTCGACAACCAGCCACGAACCGGCGAAACCGAGAAAAAAGGTGCATACTCCTGGTGCGAAGACCGTGGAAGAAGTGACGTCGTATCTGAACATTGCGGCCCATCAACTGGTCAAGACCCTGCTTTACAAAACCGGCAAAGAGATCCTTGCGGTTCTAGTCCGGGGCGATCATCAGGTAAACGAAATCAAGCTGAAAAAACTGCTGGGAGTGACGGAGATCGATTTGGCCGACGACAAGACAGTGATTGCTGTGATCGGAGCGCCTATAGGGTTTCTCGGCCCGGTGAGCCTGCGTTCCGACATTCGACTCGTCGCAGACCATGCAGTGCGGTCGATGTCGAACTTCGTCGTGGGGGCGAATGACCCGGATCATCACTACGTCGATACCAACTGCGATCGGGATTTCACCGTCCAACAATATGCGGACCTTCGGAACGCCGTGGCCGGAGATCTCTCGCCACGCGGAGATGGTGTGCTCAAGGTCACGAAAGGGATTGAGGTCGGTCATGTGTTCATGCTCGGCACCAAATATAGCCGCGCGATGAGTGCTACTTTCTTGGACCCGCAGGGAAAAGAATGTTTCGCTGTGATGGGGTGTTATGGAATCGGTGTGGGTCGAACGGCCGCCGCGGCGATCGAACAACATCACGATGCCAAAGGCATCGTCTGGCCCATTCCGCTCGCACCGTACCAGGTCCATCTGTTGTCTCTCAGCCAATCTGTGCAGGTCTCGGCCGTGGCCCAATCTATCCACACGTCTTTGGAAGAAGCCGGTATTGAAGTGCTGTGGGATGATCGTGACGAACGCGCCGGCGTAAAATTCAACGACGCCGACTTGATCGGTATTCCTTTTCAAGTGGTCCTCGGCGAAAAGGGTCTTGCCCAAGGCGCGGTTGAGCTTAAGGCTCGGACTACCGGAGCGGGCACACGCCTTGCGCCTAACGACGTGACGGCTCATCTGCGATCCCTTCTCACTCCCGCAAGATAGACGACTGAACGAGCACCCACTCTTCCATTATTCCAGTATGCCGCCATGCGGGCAAATGAGATCGCCGTAAAACGTCGTTTCGCTTGCGTTCGGATCACTTTCCGCTACACTCAAAACAATTCCCATAACGGACGGCCGGTGTTGCGAAAAGACACGGCGGTGTGCTCTCTGCCCTCTGCGGCTCGATGAACAATCCCTTCGACGACCTCCCGGAGACATGCTGATGCAAGCGAAAGCCGCGCCTCAAAATTTGCAGGAACTGCAGCAAAAGGTCGAGTATGCCGAGCACGTCAAGCGCATTACCAATCAAATTCATGCCGCCAGCGACATCGATCAAATCTTGCTCGATCTTCACAACGATATTCTGGGTCTGTTCGACGCGGAAGATCTGACGCTCTACGCAGTCGACACCGATAAGAAGGAGATTTTTTCTAAGGTTCCGAACATCGACACCGTCCAAGAAGTCCGGATTCCCATCACCGAACAAAGCCTAGCGGGCTTTTGCGCGAAGTATCTACGTCCGGTCAACATCGCTGATGCCTATAACCAGGCTGAGTTGTTGAGCATCCACCCCTCCCTCGTCCACGACACGTCGTATGACAAAACGACAGGATTTCGGACCAAGCAGGTCCTGACTTATCCGATCGTCGCCGACAACAAGTATCTCATGGGTGTCCTTCAGTTGATGAACAAGAAAAGCGGGGGACGGTTCACGCGCAAGGACGAGGAATCCGTCGCGGAGATCGCAAAGGCCCTCGGCATCGCATTTTTTAACCTGCGCAAGATTTCCAAGAAGATGCCGACGAAGTTCGATTATCTCGTCGTAAACAACAAGATTTCACAGAATGAGCTGGACGCCGCGATAGCCGAATCTCGCAAAGGCGCGACCGATTTGGAAACGATTCTCATCGAGAAATACAAGGTTCCCAAAGCCGACATCGGGAAATCCCTCGCGCAGTTCCACAAGTGTCCTTATATCGAATACAACGATCGTACCTTAGTGGATCCGGAGTTACTGAGAAATCTCAATGTCGATTATCTGAAGAAGAACCATTGGATGCCGTTGAAGCGGGACAAGACGGCGATTGAGATTCTGACGGATGATCCCGGAGACTTGGACCGTAGCCAAGACATCAAGCGTACGTTCCCAGGATTGAACATCCGGTTTGCCGTCAGCCTTCGTCGAGACATCGCCCAGTTTCTCGGAAGTGCGACCGGTCAAAATGACCCTGTCAGCGGCAAAGGGCTCAACGAAAATGTTTCGGACATTCTGGGCGAGCTTGTCAGTGAAGCGTCGATGGAGGCGGCGGACGATGCCTCATCCGCCGGCGGCCTGGACGAGAACGATAGCGCGATCGTGCGGTTGACCAATCAGATCATCGCGGATGCCTATCGCCAGGGGTGCTCCGATATCCATATCGAACCGTATTCCGACAAGCGGGAGACGATCGTTCGGTTTCGCGTGGACGGCAGTTGCTTCGAGTACATGAAGATCCCGCCCAGCTACCGTCGGGCGGCCGTCTCACGCATCAAAATCATGGCCAGCTTGGATATCGCCGAACGGCGAAAGCCTCAAGACGGCAAGATCAAATTTAAGTTGGGAGAGAACAAGGAGATCGAACTCCGCGTCGCGACGATCCCGACAGCCGGATACAACGAAGACGTCGTCATGCGTATTCTGGCTGCCAGCGAGCCGCTGCCTCTGGACAAGATGGGATTCTCGGAGCGTAATCTGACGGAGTTGCGAAAGATTGCAGAAAAGCCGTATGGGATTATCCTCTGCGTGGGGCCGACCGGTTCCGGCAAAACGACGACGCTCCACTCCGTGCTCGGATATATCAATAAACCGGAACGCAAAATTTGGACGGCGGAAGATCCGGTCGAAATCACCCAGTATGGGCTTCGGCAGGTTCAGGTACACACGAAAATCGGGTTTACATTCGCCGCGGCGATGCGCGCTTTTCTGCGTGCCGACCCGGATGTCATCATGGTCGGTGAGATGCGGGATAAAGAAACCGCTGAAATCGGGATCGAAGCGTCACTGACCGGCCATTTAGTCTTCAGCACGTTACACACCAACAGCTCGGTGGAAACGGTCACGCGTCTCTTGGACATGGGATGCGACTCCTTCAGTTTCGCGGATGCCATGCTCGGCGTGATGGCGCAGCGACTTACGAAACGCATTTGTAAGGACTGTAAAGAGGCGTATCAAGCGTCGCAGGAAGAGTATGACGAGCTCCGCTTGGGATATGGGGAAGAGCGGTGGGATCAACTCGGCGTCACCTATAGTAATGCGTTCAAGCTCTACCGCGGAAAAGGATGTGACACCTGCAATCGCACCGGGTTCAAGGGCCGGATCGCGTTACACGAATTACTGCTCGGAACAGATCGACTGAAACGGTTAATTCAATCCAAAGCAAAAACCGAAGAGATGCTGAAGTTGGCGCTTGAAGAAGGCATGACGACCTTAGTGCAAGACGGTATCCAAAAAGTCCTGCAGGGCCAGACCACATTCAAACAAGTCAAGGCGGTGGCCATCAAATAAGGCCGTGGTCGGTAGGCGGCCTGATGAGGCGTCGCCTCATTACTGAACAACCACGGTTTGCAGCAACCCTAGCTCGGCCTCAACACGCCGAACCTCTTCCTGTGACCCCAATTCCTTCAGAAATGTGAGCGCGCGGGCTAATTCGCTCTTCGCTCGGTCCGCATTCTTGAGGGCTCGATAGCTGTGAGAGGCGCGCTCCGCATAATCGGCAGCACCCCCCTTTAACCCACGTTTTTCCGAGATCCGTGACAAGCGGGAAAGATCCCCCGCAATATTGGCGCGACTTTCAATGGCTCGATCAAGCGTCAGCGCCTGCTCGAAATATTGCTGGGCCTCTTCAAACTGGTCTCTCGTTTCGGCGACAAGACCCAGATTTACCAGGTTGGCGGCTTCCTCATCCCGCGCTTCCAATGTTCGATTCATATCCAGGGCTTGCCGAAAGGACAGTTCGGCTTTAGGGAGGTCGCCCATCTCCTTCTGAACGAGGCCCAGGTTATTGCGAAGGATGGCTTCTGTCCGTCGGTCAACCAGGTCTTGAGCCAGTTGAATACCGCGGAGATATCATCCTGTAGATTCTTCGACTTGTCCGGAGCGGTGTAAGGCTGTCGCAAGACCGCTCAGACTGAGCAGAATTGAATGTGGTTGATTGAGCCTTTCGGAGATCGCGAGCGCTTGCCGGTGCAGGCTGACCGCATGTGCCGGCATGGATTCAGCGACGGCGATCGTGCCGAGATCGTTCAAGGCCTGAGCGAGTCCCTCAAGATCGTCCAGGCTTTCAGCCAATCGTTTCGATTGATGGAACGAACGTTTGGCGCGATCTGCGTCCCCCTGTTGGAGGAACCGCTGTCCTCTGGCATGCAGGTCCCGCATTTGAGCAGTGAGCGGGCCCTTTGTCTCGCGCGAGGGACTCGACGAGCATCCCGTGAAGGTACAGAACGTGAGGAGGCCGATCACCAAGACGTGTCTGACTGATCTGGCATTCACCGGCTGAGCTGATCTCCTCGGAGGCTGCCGATTCCTGGGGTCCGCTCCGGTGCAGGAGAGGTCTCAGCGTTTTTTACAAACCGGCTGATCGGAAACGTGAGTTTCGCTCCTCGAACAATTGTCGAGACATCATCCAATGTCGTTTGAGTCGTCCGGAGAATCGGCTCCAATCCATCCGTCACTTGTTTGACGGAACTCGTGAGATCTTGAACCTTGTTCATCGTCTGCTGCGCACTCTCAATGACTTGGGGAAGACGGTCCGTGCCGGCCTTCACGTTGTCTGTGATCCCGTCGAGGGCCCGCAATGTTTTCTTAATCGAGCCGGTCATGTCCGGTAAGGTGGCCGCCGTTCGCTCGACAGCGCCCACAGTTTGTTGGACGGAAGACACCAGGCCAGGCAACTCGCGGGTCGCGAGCTCAACTTGTTGCAGGGCTCGTCCTCCAGTCTGTAGGGTGTTCTGTAATTCTCCCGTGATCGTTTCTACACGGAGCAAAGTCTGCTTGACCGCATTTAACACAGGCTGCACTTCATTGATCATATCCGCGATGTCTTTGGGCTCTACCACCGTCAGATCGGCGCCCTCCGTCAAAACGGGCTTCATGCGGTCGCCCATGCCGATCTCTACCTGGGCTTGGCCGACGATCACCCCGCTCTTGGTAATCCTCGCCTGGGAATCCTCGCGTACCATCTCTTGGTATCGAGTTCGAAGTTGAAGTGTGATGCCGACGCGTCCCTGCTCATTGAAATCCACCTGTTGGACTCGTCCGACCGGGATTCCGGACACCAGCACCGGCGCGCCGGGTTCGAGGCCGTAGGATTTACTCACCACGGCCTGCAAGTGGTATTTCGGTTCGAACAGATGCTCGGCCTTCGCCATGAACACGCCGGCAAGGATCAGGACGAGCAGAGGAAGCACAACGAAAGTTCCGACGACTTGTGCGAGTCGGCTGCTGGACATCCCATGTGAATAATGCATCTTCATTCGAGTCCTCGCGGTGAGTGGTGGAGCCTCGATAGACGTCTCCTTGCTACTCTTTCTTTACAAGACCCGCCGGATCGAGCAGGGCCGATCGCGGACCGATCGCTTCAATTCTTCCCCCCGACACGAAAGCCACGCGATCCGCGTGATCCAGAAGGGGTGAGACACTACGAAACGTAGCGACAATCGTCATCGGTAGCCGCGCACGCGCGGCAACCACATGCCGGCCTAATTGTTCAACCATGACGGTATCCAGACCTGCGACGGGATCATCCAGCAGCAAGAGCGTTGGGTTCAACACCATCGCGCGCGCAATAGCCGCACAGCGGGCCTCACCCGCACTCAACTGACCCGGAAACCGTTCACGAAGATGAGTCAATCTGAGGGCGGTCAGTTGTGCCAGCACGAGGAGATCAATCTGGTCCTCTTCGAGATCCACCCGATGATAGCGAAGAGGCACGGCCACATTGTTATACAGAGTCATGTTGCTGAGTAGCCCGGGTTGTTGCAGGACGGTGCCGATGTGACGACGCAGTTCGATTCGCTCCTCGTCCGACACTGTTGCCCATGAATGTCCCAAGACTCTCACGATGCCACGTCGCGGGGTCACGAGGCCCGCGCATAATTCTAGGATGAGACTCTTTCCGGAGCGATTGGACCCGAGCAACGCCAGGAATTCGCCTGTCGGCACGGAAAGGTTGATCGCCGGGGCGGGCGCCTCGTCCTCCGGCCACACCTCAACATCATGAAGGTCAATCGCCGGAGGGATCACAGATACACCGGAACCGTGATGATGACGTCGAGAATGAGGCACAGCGTGATCGAATTGATCGTCGCCTTGGTGGTCTGCTGAGGCACTTCCGTGTAGGAGCCTCGTACCGACAATCCATGATGGCAGCAGACCGCGGCGACGGCCAAGCCGAAAACAAAGGGTTTTACTGCGGTCAGGAGGATATCCGGCAAGGACAGCGCCCGTGTCACACCTTCCACGAAGGCGTCAAAGGGGATCGTGAGTTTTGTCTTGGCGATAAGAAATCCGCCCAGAACAGCCACTGCATCAAAGTAGAGCGTCAGGCAGACCATCGAGACGATCAGTCCCACCATTCTCGGCATGATGACAAACCGGCTGATGGGAATGCCCATCAGCTCGAGGGCGACGACCTCGCGCCCCACCGACATGTTACCTAACTCCGTCGCGATCGCGGTTCCTGATCGGCCGACCACAATCAACGCCGTCACGAGCGGTCCTAATTCCCGTATGACAGCAATGACGATGATGCTTCCGACCAGGCTTCCTGCCCCCAGTTGAGGGAGCTGTGTGCCGGCCTGCGTGATAATAATGATCCCGAGCATCAGGGCGATGGCGCTGGTCACCGGCAGGGCGTCCACTCCCGTAAACAAGATCTGACGAGTGATGATTTGGACCGCTTCCCGTCGGCCGGCTGTCGGTCGACGAAGCAGCTGAAGAGCGGCTTCGGTCGAGAGGGAGACAAGGGCGGTCACATACGTGACGGTATCAATAACCTTTTGGCCACACCATTCGATCATGGGAAGCTCCCCGCTGTGGGTTGGCCCTAAATGCTGCGAAATTGTAGGTGAAACAGGTCTCGCAAAGCAACGAAGGGGGCAGTCCCAAGCTGAGTGGGACCGCTGCGGGAGGGATGAGGATCGATGGACTAGAACATGCCTGCAATGCCGATAGACATCTTTTCCTGCACAATGGGCGTCGCTTCCAGGATATTCAGTTCTTTCTGCAACACGTGGCCGACCATACGCATACGCTGGACTTTTGGGGTCCCTGGGTGGCTCGATCCTTGCGTAGCAGGTTGCCCGATCACTTGACCCATCCTTCGATCCGTAATTTGCACATCTGTTGCGCAGAGATAGAGCACCCCGTCTGACGGCGGCGGCCCCGCCATCCCAGGGTATCCGCCGCCGCGCATGGCCTGCGCCATCATGGCATTGATGTCGGGCATGCCCCCCGTCATCCCCATCCCAGACAGTCCTCCCATGCCGGTCATCATGCCGCCCGTGTCACCGCCGGAGGCGGGCAGCGCCGCTCCGCCACTGCCGATCCCGGAGCCGAATCCGGTGCCGGCGACCGTTTCGGGCTTCACCTTGTCCGCTGCCTTGTGACAATAGATGACTTTCGTTTGAACCCAATAGTTCGCTTGTTCGGGGTCCTTCAGGAGCTGGTAGCCTTTGCTCGCCAGTCGCGTGCTGAGGTCACCCAGTGTGACCTGTTGATTCTCGGAGATGTTTCTAATCTGCAGGTATACGCTGCGATTGGTGCTGGGGTCTAGAAAGATGGAGTTGCTATTCACCAATCCCGACCGCAAGACGTTCGAGCAGCCGGTCGTCAGTCCCAGGAGCAGGATCAACGTCATTATGAACGACATGACAACCCTCCGTGAGTCCTTGAAAGAGTCTCGATCAGAAATTCCCCGCCACCGCCGCGCTCAGTTTTTGCTGCACCAGCGGCGTCGCCTCCGCATCGGCAAGTTTCTTCTGGTGGACGCTCGCGGCGATCCTGGTCTGATACACACCGGGCGCTCCGGAGCTTCCAGGTTTTTCACCGGCTGATGAAGCCGCCGCGGCGCTCTTTCCCTGCTCCGTGATCTGTACATCGGCGACGCAGGCATAGTTGACATTCTCATTGGCATCAGGCCGAGAAGGACCGCCGAACATGCTGCCGATTGCGCTGCCTACGGAACTGGCTGCGCTAAGTCCCATGGAGGCCACACCTCCCGCGATGGCTCCCTGGGGCCCGGCCATGCTTGCCATGCTCGTCAAACCTTGCAGGCCGGACATGATCGAGGAGCCGACACCGGAACCGTACCCGCTTGAGACTATGTTTTCGACAGGCAACTCCGGTTTGGTCAGATTACAGTACACAATGTTGGTCAGTACGACATAGTGGGCGGCGGTGTGGTCCTGCACCACCTGATAGCCCTTCCCAGACAAGCGCGCGCCCAAATCGTTCAGCGTGACGGCCTGGTTATCGGAGGAATTCCGGTTTTGCAGATAGATCGTCTTTCCTGCCGTCGGGGGAAGAAAGAATGTGTTGCTCGAAATCAAATCCGTGTCTTTGATGTTGGCGGCACACCCAGATACCAGCACTGTCAACAACAGCAGTGCATGAGTTCGGCGCATCGCGTCCTCCTTCACCATCATTCTCGGAATTCGAAGGCTTCCGCAGGAGGAGGGTTTACTCCTCTGTCGAATGTGTCCGGTCCAAGCATGGGTCAGCCTTGCCCGGGACTGATTTCTATTACTCATTGCGGGCCGCATCTTACAGAGATGGTGAACTTTTCCGCAATACCGCGTACGGCGCTCCAAGCAAGGAGACCTGATGGAATCACATATCTTGTTAGCGACGAAATCAAAACTGGATGACATTTTATCCCTGTCCAGACACTTCGTTCTCCCACAGCATCCTGCATTGGTCAATCTCTGTAAACATTTCAGCTGGTCAGACCTTCCAACGCGAGGGTATGTGCCTTGCAAGACCAACATATAAAGTAGAGCAGCTAAACCCAGCGCCATAAAACGCAGGCATCCAACAAAATTCTTCAATAAAGGAGGGTGTTATGAAGGTATTGTCTCACACTTTGATAGCGATCATGGCTACCGCGTCTCTGGCCGGGTGTCAGAGCAGCGGGCCTGATCGCACGTCATCTACAGTGATGACGCCTACTGATAGCCGACCTCATATCGTCGCACAACCCCAGACATCGGGGGGAAAAACCGCCGACGATATCGCGCTCTCTTCCGCGGTCAAGAGCCGATTGATTGAGGATCGCACGATTGATTCGACCCGTATTGCAGTCGCTGCCGACCGCGGCACCGTGTACCTCAATGGCGCGGTGGACAACGCCGCGCATAAGAGCAGAGCGGAGAAAGTGGCGACGGATGTGTCTGGTGTGTCGTCGGTGGTGAATCAACTACGGGTCGGCGAGGGGGGTATGGCGGGCGATCGCCAAGTGATCGCACGCGATGAACGTTCCTGCATGTTGCTGGCCGATATCCCGGGGTATCGAACCAGCAAGACGTTCGACAGTGTGAATGTTCGCGTATATGACGATATTTGGTCCCCCTTATATGAGAAAAATGCCGCAGGCCGATCGCATGATGATCGGCTGACATACGACGGCAGACCGTGGAACGACAATAATCCCGACCGCCGAACCATGGACGACCGCCGAGCGATGGATGAACGTCGAGCGATGGGCAGCGACCCGGAACGGCGCGTGGTTGAAGAACGGCGGGCTACGACTACCGATAATCAAGGCCGCGTCATCGAAGAGCGGAGCGTGACGTCGTCGGAGGAGCGACACCAGGGTGACACCCGGATGAGTCGAGCCGGGCGTGACGATCGAGAGAACCTCATCTGGAGCGGGTTACTCAAGCAGGGGCAAACGGTCGAGATTACCAGCGCCCGCGGGCCGATCCGTTATGACTACATGCTCCAACCGGATCAATGGTATCACGGTAACAAAGGAGCGTGGTGCGGCGGACAACAGGTCGTCGTTGTGGTGCCGTAACGAAGTTCTGGTGCGTTTTTCAAGAAAGGGATGCCTTCTGAAAGCGGCATCCCTTTCTTGTTGCGGGATGAGCATGTCGAAGCTTACCGCTGTTCGCGGGTTGCTGTAATGGCCTCCACACAACGCTCCCCGCCGAGGATGGCGCTTTCTAAATTGGCCGGCCATCCGGTGTCTGTCCAGCCACCCGCGACCAATAGATTGGGGCAAGGACTTTGCTGAAGCGGGCGGAGTCGTTGTATGCCGGGAGTTGCGGCGAGCCAGCCATGGCTGGCTCGGACGATGCGGTGATCAAGGAGCTGCGAAGTCCGCGCTGACGGGCATGCCGCCGTAAGGTTTCTCAAAGCTGCTTCTCGCAACTGCTCATCTGGACGTTCGAAAACGTCTCGTCTTCCCGTTGCGACGAATGATGCCAAACTCTGACTCCCCTCACTTGTTCGATGGCTGACGTCAGGTCGAGTCACGAACCAATCAAACGGTTTCTCAGCCAGCAACACCAGGCGGGGACCAGGAGGACCGGAGGTCAGCCGAAGATGAACAGTCACAGTGGGAGAATCGCTCAATTGAGCACAGTGCTGGAAGTAGGCGAAGCGTGTCACGATGCGTTCCGGTAGCAACGGGCTGAGCCGATGATGCGGCACGGCTAACACATACCACTCGGCCTGTTGCGTCCGCCCATCTTGGAGTTGGACTTCCGTCACTCGTTCGCCATTGAACCTCAGCTGCGTGACCACACTGCCTAACTGAATCGCGGCTCCCATTCGAACGAGTTGCTCCTGAGCAGGCAGGAGAAACAACTCCCGAAACCCTTGGATCGGGACGGTGATATCGGAATGGCGCGGACGCGACAAGAAGCCTCGGGTGCAGATGCTGATAAATAGAGAGGCAGATACTTGCTTAAGAGGATGTCCGAGGAGAAAGCCCGCCAGCGGAGACCATACGACGTTTTGCGCGTGATCTGATTGTCCGATGTCCGTCAGCCACTCTCGAGCTGTGCGATGTTCCAAGTCGGCCGGCAAGGCAGGATCGCGCTCCCAGGTTCTTTCAAGAAAGCTCAGGAGTCGCCACCGATCGCGCCAGGGTAAGGCACGAAATGTCGCGATGCTGCCGATCGTATGAAAGGGTGAAAGCAGCCGTGGTCGGCGCATCCGAACGACACGTTCATTCGGCAGCAAGAATTCATATGTCGCCCGCTCGGTTTGTCGGGCGGACGCCAACGTGCCCAGCGATTCCAGCAAGGTCCAAGTCGCCGTATGGCATCCGAGCAGTACGAGCGGAAAGGTTTCCCGCATCAGAGGCGATGAGGCCGGCGCGGAATCAGGGAACGAGGCAGATACCGGAGGTTCATCGACTAAAACCCGACCTCCGAGTTCCTTGCGCTCTTCGAGGAGAGTGACCTTGTGACCGAGCCTGGACAGGCGAAGCGCCGCTGTAAGTCCGGCCGGTCCCCCACCGATGACAAGAACCGTCTGTTTCATAGCAGGGGCTGGCGGTTAAGAGAAGCCGTTCACAGTTTCCTCCCCTGACTCGTTACTTGAGCCGTAATGTAATGGAACCGGCTACGCAACCAGACGTTGGCTGCGATCGCAAGGCGATGGGAGGGTGTCAAGCTGATGCGCGGCCCAAAGACCTGAAACCCCGTCCGTTCGATGCGGGAGAGAATGCGCGTATAGATGCCTCGCATGATTTCCGCCACGGTCAACGCGCGCCGTTCGTCTGGTGGAAGCGCGTCGAACGCCGCACGCGCTTTGCCGTAAAAGTCGTGGGCGCGTCCACTCTCCCACTGCATGAGTCCCACGAACTTGGGTGAGTAGCGCCGAGCGAGCAGTTCGTCCTCTGGATATTGAAATCGTTCCAGATCTTCCAAGGGCAAATAGATGCGCCCCCGGTCGGCGTCGGTTCCGATGTCGCGGAGAATGTTGGTCAGTTGGAATGCCATACCAAGATTGATCGCGTAATCGCGAGCGCGAGGGGATGTAGCGCCGAAAATGTGAAGGCAGACTAATCCCACGACCGACGCCACTCGATAGCAATAGCGCGAAAGGTCTTCCATCGTTCGATAGCGCGAAGTGGTCAAATCCATCTCCACGCCGCTGATGAGCTCTTCGAAATACTCTTGCGGAATGGACAACCGGCGAGCGTGATCGGCCAAACTTATGGTGACAGGGTGGTCGGGGCTTCCTCGATAGGCGGCGGCTAGTTCGCCGCGCCAGCGACGGAGCTGATCTTGAGGATCGCTCCCGGGTGGCGGCTCGTCTACGGCGCCATCCACTTGCTTACAAAACGCGTACACGCTGTACATGGCCTCGCGACGCAGTTTGGGCAGAAAAAGAAACGAATAGTAAAAGTTACTACCGCTCTGTTTGGTGATGGTCGTGCAGTAAGCTTGCGCGTCCGAGAGGGTCATCGAGTTGTCATGAGAACGGCGTATCATGCAGCGCCTGTATTCGGTGCGCCGCGCGGGGTCGCCCTTCTTGCGCGAGCGCGGGATGAAAGACCGAAGCAAGCTGCTCCACCCCATCCACCAGGCGAGGACCCGGACGGCTGAAGTAGGCCGCGGCGTCAACCACAAAGACCCGGTCGGCTTGAACCGCCGGAAGGCGCTTCCACTCAGGTTCAGCGCTGAGCTGACCGAGTTCCTGTTGGGCGCGCGTCACGGAGAATCCGCATGGCATGAGAACCACCATATCCGGCTCCGCCTCATGAATGTGTTTCCACGTCACCTTCCGCGATGGCACACCGCTCGTGCCGAGCACATCGACCCCACCGGCCATCTCAACCATATCCGGCACCCAATGGCCGCCGATATAGAGCGGTGACAGCCATTCAAGACAGAGGACGCGTGGACGATTGGGTCGGGCGTTTACGTGTTCGCGAAGCGCTGCCAGCCGAGATCGGAGAGCAGCGGCCAGTTGCTGCGCCTCCACGCGGCGAGCCGTTGCCTCACCGATCCGCCCTACATCCGCAATCACTTCGTCCAGAGTCGTGGGATTCAACGCGAGAAGATCCGGTTTTCTGGGAAGGGCATCGATGGCCTGCCGGAGCCCGTTTGGCGTGACGGCGCAGACCTGGCACAAGTCCTGAGTAATGATGAGATCGGGCTGCGCCTCGAGAAACAGCGTCTCATTTAATTCATAAAGACTCTGTCCGGCATGGAGTTTCTCTCTGACCTGTCGGTCGATATCGATGGAGAAGCAGGCGCTGTCAATGATCGACCGTACCATGACCGGCTTCGTACGGACCATTTCAGGATAGTCGCATTCATGGCTGATTCCGACGAGTTCGTCGGCGAGCCCCAAGGCAGCAACGATTTCAGTAGCTCCTGGGAGCAAGGAACAGATTCTCATAGGCCTGCTGCTTCATCGGCTATTGGCAATCGTGTTGCCAAAGCTGCTCGCACAATCGTTGAAGGTCGACCTGTTCGAGAGAATGCGTGATGACGTCGGCTTCATGCAGATCCTGAATCGTATGCGTGTTTGCGACCGCGAGGACTTTCATTCCCGCCGCATGCGCGCCTCGAATGCCGGGAAGGGAGTCTTCTATCACCAGGCATTCCTGGGCTGTGAGCGGCTGTGTAGTGCGCCATCGGTTGAGCGCGGCGAGTGCATACAAAAAGCTTTGCGGGCTGGGTTTTCCTTCGGCGACATCCTCCGAGCTGATGATGTGTTCGAAGGCATCACGGATGCCGGCGTGCTTAAGAATAAACTCGATCTCGTGGCGGAGCGCTCCTGATGCGATGGCGAGCGGGTACCCTTGAGCAGCCTCACACACGAGTTCCTGCACGCCGGGGAAAATGGTGAGATGCTGTCGGACATCGCGAAGGTAGGTCTCGGCTTTTCGGACGACCAATTCGGCGACCATGCCGGCTGGAGCGGGGTGGCCATGGGCGGCGAGAATTGCTGCGAAACAGCCCTTATCATCATACCCCAGGTAGTTGTCGTAGTAATCTGCCTCGGCCAACGAAATATTGATCTCGCCCAAGACTGCTTGGAAGGAGGCACAATGGATCGGCTCGGTGTCGGCGATGACGCCATCAAAATCAAAAATGATAGCGCGCAGAGTTTTCACTAGGCATCGCCCTGTTGAAACGATGACGACCCGGAAAGCGAGCCTCTCAAGACGCTCGATTCCTGGATATCTGACCCATGGACGTTCGGACTAATCTTCTGAGACTAGGGTCTCAATTTGAGTCGCTTTTCAGCGATCCATCCCTTATTCCCGTCTTCGCTTCGGACCGCATAGACCCACGCATTATTTTGCAGTTCCCCATCTAAGACAGTCAGGGTCGCACCGACGCGCACAAGAGCACCTGGGCGTGAGCCTATCGAATCCAGTGAAAGCGAGGCAGTGTCGCCGGGGATGGTAGGATCCACTATCACCGTGACCTTTTGTCCCTCCGCAAACAGCGGACCCGGAACGATCGTGGTGACCGGAGCAGGAATCGGTTGCGAGGGGACGGATGGCGAGGGGGCCTGGACGTCCGACGCTGTCGGCGCTGGAGCGGGTGCGCCTGGTGCGGCGCTGGGAGAAGGAGCGGGGGAAGGAGCCGGTGCGGTCGACTTCGGTTTCGATGAAGAGCCTCCGAGAATCGGATCGAGTAAATCCATGAGCATCTCCGGTTCCATGGCGAGATAGGCCGCTCCGCCGATCAATACCAGCAAGAGCACCCATAACAGAGGACGACTCCCGGAGCGCTTGGGAGGTTGCTTCGGCGACATCTCGTGTAGGGGGCTCGGATCTAATTCTTCCTCCGTAAACTCCAAATCGGGTTCTGGCTCACGAGCCAAAAGGATGTTCCAGTTGCCAATGGCGTGTGCCGACCCTGAAACTCCGGCAAAAGCGAACATCGAGTACCTCCCTGGTCTAGAAGACAAGGAACGACATCAGATCAGTACGTAGCTAGCACTATCGTTCGCCTGCTGTCAACGTTGTTTCTCACATCCTTCGTCGTCGATCACCAGTTTTTTCCGCGTATAGAACTCAGCAGTATTGAATTTGGGCGCATGAAAGAACCTGCTTCTCACGGCTGCCGGAGCGAAAGACGGTGATGCCTTTACAGCCCAAGCGATAAGCCAGCAGAAATGCCGAGGCTACGTCTTTCGGGGAGGCGGTCGCTGGAAGATTGATGGTTTTCGATACGCCGCTGTCGCTGTATTTCTGAAAGACCGCTTGCATCCGAACATGGTGCTCCGGGGCGATATCGTGTGCGGTAACAAAGAGGCGCCGCATGTCTGCCGGAATATCGGACAACGATTGGATCGATTCCTGAGCGGATATGCGACGAAGTAAGTCTTTTGAATACATGCCCGCGGCGCGAGCGCGTCGGATAAACTCGGGATGGATCGCCACCAGCCGAACATCCTCCATGACGGTTCTGGCGAAGCTCACCCCATACAAAGGCTCGATACCGGGTGAGCAGTCGGCGATGATACTAATCGTGCCGGTAGGCGCGATGGTCGTCACCGTGGCGTTGCGTAATCGCCGCCCCGACAGGTCTAATCGACTTCCCTTGAAACCCGGAAACACTCCGCGCTCTCTGGCGAGTTCGAGCGAGGCTTCATGCGCCTGTTGGTGGATGAACCGCATCAGCGCTTCGCCAATTTTGAGCGCGATGTCACTGTCGTACGGAATGTTCAGCTTGATCAGCAAGTCGGCGAACCCCATGATGCCAAGGCCGATCTTTCGCGTGCTCTTCGTGATCGTCTCTATCACCGGCAGAGGATAGTGATTCATATCGACGACGTTATCCAGAAACCGAACGGCGAGGCGGACGGCTTTGGCCAACCGGTCGTAGTCCACCGAGGGGGTCTGCGCGGGCCCCGTGACAAACCGCGCGACGTTCACCGAACCCAGGGTGCAGGACTCGTACGGAAGCAATGGCTGTTCGCCGCAGGGATTCGTGGACTCGATGCGTCCGATCTGTGGCGTGGGGTTGTGCGCGTTTATGGTGTCGAGAAAGATCACGCCAGGTTCACCGCTGCTCCATGCCGCCGCCACCAAGCTATCGAATACGGCGGCGGCGGACATGCGCCTGACCGTTCGACCCGTACGAGGATTAATGAGCGGATAGGTGCGACGGCGTTGGAGCGCCTGCATGAACGCGTCTGAAATGCCCACCGAGACGTTGAAGTTCGTCAGTTCCGCAGGCTTCTGTTTCGCGGCGATGAAATCCATGATGTCAGGATGATCGACGCGGAGAATTCCCATGTTGGCTCCGCGCCGCGTACCTCCTTGCTTAATGATTTCCGTCGCCATGTTGAAGATACGCATAAAGGAGACAGGACCCGAAGCGACGCCGCTGGTTGAGGCAACGCGATCCGCCTTGGGGCGGAGATGGCTAAAAGAAAATCCCGTCCCGCCTCCGGACTGGTGAATGAGCGCCTGGTGCTTCACTGAGTCGAAAATCGCTTCGAGGGAGTCTTCGACCGGGAGCACAAAGCAAGCGGATAGCTGCTGGAGCTCGCGGCCGGCGTTCATCAGGGTGGGGGAGTTCGGCAAGAATTCTAAATCAGCCATGAGGCGAAAAAAATGGTCCGCAATCCCCCGGCGTTCCGAAGCGGAGGAATAGAGGCGCTCGGCATCGGCAATGTTTTGGGAGACGCGCCGGAACATTTGGGCCGGAGTTTCGACGGACTTGCCCGCGGCATTTTTTGCAAGGTACCGTTGCCTCAACACAGTGAGCGCGTTGGACGAGAGACGCGACGTGTGGTCGTGACGTTTGGCCATAAGATAATCTCCCCGCACGTATAACTGCATTATATGGTACATCGTCCGCTCGCACCACGCCCGTGAGTTACACTCGAACTGTGTGATGCCCCACTTGAATACGGACTATGGCTGGTGCAGAATCGAGTCCCCACACTCGCAGAAGCAAACTGATCATGGCGTTTTGCGGATGAGGTGATCGAAGAGACGACAGCAACAAATCGTTTGCTCAAGGAACCGATCGATCGTTCTTTTAAATGGATCAATCAACACTGCATCACATGAACACATCAATAAATTGTTCAATGCCGCTTGCCACTGTTCGGAAAGTTTGGCAACATGGATGCATCATGTCGTGGACGGTGGATGTTCTCTCGCCGATCGACTCAGGAGGGCAGTATGTCTAGTTGGACGCGGCCAGATCCCTTGACCCGCGATCTGATCCACCTGATCAATGCCCGCCGCCACGATCACGGTGACACGGACGCCGCCATCGATACGTTGCAAGCATTTCTCGATCAGGGACGAGAACAGGATCTTCTCACGGTTTTGGCAGCCTTGGACGAAGATATGGCGGAGTGGCTCTTCGACTTATTTGCAGAAGCCGCCTGTTCCGTGGTGCTGGACGGAGAGTTGGAGGATAAGCCCGCGTATGCCGTGATGGCTGCGTTGGAGTTGCCGCTGCAAGCAAATCTCTCTCAACCGCTTCGATTGAAGATTGACCCGATCGCGACGGCTGATCTGTTACACCGGTCTCTGCGGTTGCCTGCGGGCACAGTGGTGCGGGTCGAATCCAGATTGCTGACGGACGCCACCTTGGAGCTGGTGACCTTGCAGTCGCTCAACGAGCATCTGACCGCTCTTGCGGATTCGCAGCGCACGCAGCCGATTACCGCGCGGTTGCATCCACCGGTTGAGAGTACGGCGTATTTGATCTTTGAGCTGATCGGGGCTCCGGATGCGGGACTACCCGATACATTGGAAGACAACGACCGCCGGGCCATTCTCGAAGGACTGGTCGAGCAATGCGCCGATCTCGCCCTTGCGCCGGATATGCTCGATGCGCCGGTGTATGCCGCCTATGCTTTATTCGATGCGCAGAACGCGGTTCGCCTTCATCGGCTGGCCGATGAGACGGCGGCCGTCTGGCGCGATCTTGATCCCATTGTACGCGGCCGGACGATCGTACATCTCCATACCCAGTGTGGGAACGGCGTGTACATGCCCGTCTGGACCGATCTCTTCGATCCCGAACTTCCTGAAGATCATGGACCGGTGTGGACGTCGCCGGATGTGTGGGTGTTCACGGCCGATCTTCCGATCGAATGGCCGGGTGAAATGCTCACCAACCGCCTGCTCGCCGAAGGGTGCACGAGGTTCGAGAATCATATCGTCGAAGCACCTGAGAATTAGTTAAGCTGCTGAAAAAGCCCGCCAACTTCGTTCTCACCTCGAAAAAATCCTCAACGTAGCCCAGAGGCTACGCCTCCGGTCTTTTTCTTGGCTGGGCCTGCTTGGATGGATTTTTTGAGCAGCCTTCAGGAAATTCTACCGTCCGAATCGCCCGCTCCCGCTGCCTCCGAACGTTCCGGCGCCAGTGCTCGGAGAAGTGGATATTCCGGGTTTGAACGGCACTACCGGTGCGACTTGCTCACGCGGCATGAGTGGACTGTTGGAAGTGAAAGGGAGGATCGGGGCCGGGGTCAGATTATTGGGAGGTGATGGCGCACCGAAAGTATAGATCGTTCCAGATTGCGTGCCGCCATGCGGATTGCTGAACCGATAGGTCGAGAGGCCTCCGAAAACGTCCATCGTTCCGATCGTATTACGATTGTCCTGGCATGTCCTTATGCTGCCGAAGTCATATACAGTTCCAGTCGTTCCATCAGCACCCTGATTAATAGTGATTCCCTCTCCCCATGCTTGAGCAGTGGCCAACAGAGTAGTGGTGAGGAGTCCCCAGGCTAGATGGCGCATGGTAAAAGCCCTTCCTCTCATCCTGACATTAAGCTAGCTATGATCATATCAAAAAAACAGTTCGGGCTCCTCGGCCTGTGAAAAGGACATGCAGCGGCTCTGTCGTGATATCGAGTTCGGAGGGAAACGGATTATGGGTTGTTTCGAAGCGAATCAGGACCGGTCATGCAGCTCGAAGAGCTGGGAGAGAGAAGTACATTTTCACGCCTGCAATTTCCAGCAGATCACCGTCTTGGAGAGTCGTCTGCCCCTTCACAACCGTGTTATTGACGCGAATCGGCTTTTCTTGCCCTGCCGCACTGACGAAATAACCCTCTCCGTGTCGTCCGATCGTTGCCGCGAGCTTCGGCGCAAAATAACCGGTAAGTTTAATTGACGCCTCCGATTGTGACCCGATGAGCGTCAACTGTTTGCTCAGCTTGTATTCTTTCCGGTCGGTTCGGCCGGAGAGGATGTGCACGATTCCAACTGACCGCTCTGATCGGCCCCGCGGCTTTGCGCCGGTCGTGCGCGATGTATAATCCACAAACATCAGCCGGTGCTTGCCGATTCGAATCACATCGGTATCCTGGAGCTGGTAACGATGGATGCGGCGATCGTTGACGAATGTGCCATGGGTACTGTCCAAGTCTTCGAGAAACACGACTTCTTGAATTTTGATGAGACGCGCATGGTGGTCGGAGACCGATGCATCGTCGATCATAAGTCCGTTACCACGCTGGCGTCCGATCGTCAGTTCAGGCTGCGCCATCTCCAGTTCTTGAAGAACCGACTCATTGAGTTTGAGCACGATCTTGGGTCGTTGCAAGACACTGGGCATATGCTCTCCTTCCTTTTCATTCTTATCCGGCGCAAGCGAGAAGAACCGCTCTTTTGACCGTGACGGCGTAACATTCAGGGCAAAGGTTGATGAAAGTGTAGCCCAAGGTGGCGGGCTGTCAATGAATACGCTGGATCTGACGCGAACTGAACCAAAAACTGGGGGTTGGACCGGTAAAGGCTGCAAGAGTTAACGACTAGGCTGAGGCGGCTTTCCTGAGAGGTTCAAGCAGCTTCTCAGACACCGTGAGATTTCCTCTGCCGGTCCCCACGTCGATATCGGGTTTGGTCAGGCCGTGGAAGTCGCTGCCGCCTGTGATGAGGAGCCCGAGTCGCTTGGCAAGATCGAGATATTCGGCTGTCTGCCGTGGTTTGTGGGTACTATAGTGCGCTTCGATTCCGCCTAAGCCGCTGGTTTTGAGTTTGTCGCAGAGTTTGAACAGCCCTTCAGGGGATTCTTTCACCCATGTCGGATGGGCGAGTACCGGAATTCCACGTGCGGCTCTGATCCAGGCGATGGCTTCGGCCGGCTCGGGCAATTCTCGCGCAACATAAGCCGCAGCTCCTTCAGCCAGGTACCGGTCAAAAGCTTCCTTCGCTGAAGTGACGACACCCTTGTCCATGAGAACTCTGGCAATGTGCGGGCGACCGACGGATTCGGTCCCCGCCAATGCTCTGACTTCTTCGTACGTGATGTCCAATCCGCGCTCGTTTAGTTTCTCGATAATCCGCGGGTTGCGAGCATGACGGCTGGCCCTCAAGTATGCGAGGCGGCGATTCAACTCCGGATCTTTCCACTCAAGAAAATACCCCAGAATGTGCATCTCGCTTTCGCCGAACCGAGAACTGATTTCCACCCCGGGAATCACTTCGATCCCGAGGGTCGCGCCTGCCGCGATCGCTTCCGGGACGCCATTAATGATGTCGTGGTCGGTGATGGCGAGAGCCGAGACGCCGGCCCTGTGCGCGAGGCTCAGCACTTCAGTAGGAGACGCGCTGCCGTCTGAATGGGTGGTGTGAAGATGGAGGTCGATCCGGCTCATGACGCCGGCTCGTGATGCAAGGCGGTCTTGCCGACTTTCTGGGCAATCAGTCGGGCGGTGAAGGCCGGACCGGTTCCGTGTCCTGCCTCATGTTCCCCTTCGTCATAGTGAAGCACGCGAAGTCGGGACGTCAGACGCAACAATTCATTGTGCGACAGGCAGAATTCCCACCGCCGAGGATGATGATGTCGAAAGTAGTTGTCGATCAGAAACGTTTCGTAGAGGAGCATGCCGTTCGGCTTGAGCGCATCCAGTATGGCTGGGAACAGTGATCGAAATAGGTAAAAGAACACGATGATCACATCATACTGTTCTTTCGGGAATTCCGGTGCCGGGTCGTTTCCGTTCTCCAGATCGACAGTTCGGACGAAGAGATTGGGAAGGTGGCGTTGCCGAGCCGTCGTGGATAATCGATCCAGGGCCTGCTCATCACGATCGATCGCTTCGACGTGGTATCCATGTGCGGCGAGATACAGCGCGTTTCGACCTGTGCCGGAGGCGATATCCAGCGCGGTTCCTTTCGGCAGTCTGTGCAGATGCTGGGTCAGGAATTGCGCCGGCATTGGATCGCCGGCATGGACCTGTTGGGACAGCCTCGTCCGATCCAGCCGCACTCCCACAGAACCGGTCACAAGAGTCAATGGCGGATCGAGCTTTCGCACCCACAGCCGGACTCGCTCGACAGGAAATTCAGCGAATAACATGTTGACCAGCCGATCCGCGAGTGTCTCGAGAAGGCAACAGTCCTGGGTGGAGCCGATCTGGAAAATTCGTTCGGCGACCCGAGCGTAATCGACGGCCTGATCGATGTCGTCGGAGACCGCCGCTCCATCGGTTGGGCAGTCGAGTTCGGCATCGACGGCGAGGGGTTGAGGGTGTTGCCGTTCTTCCGGAATGACCCCGCAATGCCCTTGAAATTCCAGTCGTTCAATGACGATATGTCCCGCCATGAGGCATTCTCCTTGATCCCTTTGAAACCTGTCAAGCAACGTCCACCTTTCGTTCTCCCGCTGCTGTGGCCGCTTGACTCCGCTTTCCAGGGGCTCCTATAATCGTCTCACATTTCCGTGCAACACTCTGATTCATCGGGGGAAATGGCGGAATTCACCCATTTTAACGAGTCGGGCCGAGCCCGGATGGTGGATGTCAGTAGCAAGGACTCCACGGAGCGAACGGCGACGGCTCAAGCCAAGGTCTTCCTTCAACCTGAGACCCTAGAAAAAATCCAGCGGGGGAAGATCGCGAAGGGTGATGTACTGGCGGTTGCACAGGTGGCCGGTGTAATGGGGGCCAAGAGGACTCCGGACCTTATCCCGATGTGCCATCCGATTCTTCTCACCAGCGTCGATATCTCATTCAAGGACGAGCCTCAACCGGATCATAACGGACGCTGCTCGATTACCATCACCGCCACGGCCAAGACA
Organism: Nitrospiraceae bacterium; assembly: GCA_052389595.1. Taxonomy (GTDB): domain Bacteria; phylum Nitrospirota; class Nitrospiria; order Nitrospirales; family Nitrospiraceae; genus JBQTHT01. Next base: position 15,743 of record JBQTHT010000240.1, on the reverse strand, counting down.
ACCGGGCCGACAGGAGTTGAGATGGAGGCTATGACAGCCGCGTCAGTCGCGGCACTCACGATCTACGATATGTGCAAGGCGATCGATCGAGCGATGAGCTTCAGCGACATCGCGCTTCTCTCAAAGTCCGGCGGCAAGTCGGGCACGTACACAAAAAATACGAGTGATTAAATGAATTGGTGACTAGGTGATTAAAATAACTAATCACTATTCGCTCAGAAATCGCTCAATCACCAATTACTCAATCACGGGACTCCATGGTGACAATTAAACTGTTCGGGATGACGAAGGCACTGGCGAAGAATCAAAGCCGGTTGTCCGTTCCGCTCAACGGCGGCGGACGCGTGAAGGATTTGATAGGTATCCTCGATGCGGAGTATCCGCAAATCGGCGAGCTGATCCACAAGAAGAAGGTGTTGGTCTCTGTGAATCAGGATATTGCCCACGAAGACGCCGAGATTAAGGACGGGGATGAGGTGGCTTTGTTGCCGCCCTTTGCCGGTGGAGCAGGTCCGGATCCGACAGTCGATGATGTCGGGTTCGTTCGAGTGCAACAGGAAAATTTTTCCGTGGATGAAGAGATCAATCGCGTGCGCAGCCGGTCGAGACGGATCGGGGGCATCTCCATTTTCTTAGGGACGGCACGGGATCGTTCAAAGGGACGGGAAGTGGATAGCATTACGTTTGAGCATTACGAGGGGATGGCCCAGAAGAAACTTCGCGAGATCCGCGAGCGGGCGTTGAAAGACTTCGATGTTCTTGAAGTGCTGATCCTGCATCGGTATGGGGAAATTGGGATCGGTGAGAACATCGTGCTCATCGTGGTGGGCGCCGAGCATCGAGCCGACGCGTTCCGCGCCTGTCAGTGGGCGATTGATGAACTCAAGCAAATCACTCCGATTTGGAAACTTGAACATACTCCCGAGGGCGAGGTTTGGGTGGAAGAACATCCATGAGTCATAGGCCTACGCCAGACAGCGTTCCGGTGGTGATCGATACGTTCGGACGGCCGCTCCGCAGCCTGCGCCTCTCCGTCACCGACCGGTGCAACCTCCGCTGTAAATACTGTATGCCGGAAGAGGACTATGCTTGGCTGCCGCGTGAGACGATCCTGACGTTTGAGGAAATGGATGGTCTCACGACTCTCTTTACGGAACTCGGGGTGGACAAAGTTCGGCTGACTGGCGGAGAGCCGCTGTTGCGGCGAGATCTCCCCGCGTTCGTCCGCATGTTGGCCCGCCATCATCGCATCAAGGACATTGCCTTAACCACCAACGGCATTCTCATGGCGGAGCACGCGGAAGCGCTCTATTATGCCGGCCTGCACCGTGTGACGGTCAGTTTGGACACTCTCAGGCCTGAACGATTCCGGGCCCTCACCAGGCGCGACATGCACCAACAGGTATTCGAAGGGATTGAAGCGGTCGTGCGAGCCGGGTTTCAAGGCTTGAAACTGGACACGGTCGCGATGAAGGGATTCAACGATGATGAGCTTGCCGATCTGATTGAATATGGAAAGAGTGTGAGCGGAGAAGTCCGGTTCATCGAATATATGGATGTCGGCGGAGCCACGGATTGGTCGATGAGCCAGGTCATTTCCCGCGCGGAAATTCTTGAGCGGCTCACCGGACGATATGGTCGGATCGAGCCCCTCGTTGAAGACAGTTCAGCCCCAGCCCAGCGGTTTCGTTTCTCAGATGGAACCACCTTCGGTATCATCCCCTCTACCACAATGCCGTTTTGCGCGACCTGCGATCGGAGCCGATTGACGGCGGATGGGATGTGGTATCTCTGTCTCTACGCGAAAGAGGGAATCGATCTGCGTCAGCCGTTGCGGGCCGGCGTGTCGAACGATGACATCAAGGCCCGGATTCTGTCCGGCTGGCAGCAGCGAAAAGACCGTGGTGCAGAAGAGCGGCAAGCGCTCGAGCGACTCGGTGTGCGCGAACAGCGTCTCATCGAGGTCGAACGGCTTCGGGAAGATCCTCACCTCGAAATGCATGCGCGCGGGGGGTGACCGTTCGGTCGCTCCGGTTCCCTCCATGCTCGACACACACGTCCTGACGATCTTCAGCTTGGGATTTCTCCTCGGTCTGCGGCATGCCCTCGATGCCGACCACATCGCGGCGGTGTCCACTATACTCGCGCAGCGTCCCACAGTTCGCGCCGCCGGACTCATCGGTTTAGCGTGGGGATTGGGCCACAGCCTCGTTCTGCTCGTGGTCGGATCGGCGGTTCTCGCGCTGCAAGTGGCCATTCCGGAGACCGTGACCGCTACGTGCGAATTCGCAGTCGGCGTCATGCTGGTTGCGCTCGGGCTCTCGCTGGCATGGAAGATGTATCGGGAACGATGGCATGCGCACCAGCACGAGCATGACGGTGAGCGACATCTTCACTTCCACAGCCATCAGTTGGGCGATGAGCATCTTCATTCTCATTGGCTGCGGAACTCTCTGCAACCCTTCTTGATCGGCATGGCGCATGGGCTGGCCGGCTCGGCAGCGCTGGTTTTGCTTGTGGTGTCCGCGGTGGGAAGCGTCGCGCAGGGCATCGTCTATCTCCTCGTCTTCGGCCTGGGTTCGATCATCGGCATGATCCTGATCGGCTCCCTCATGAGCGTCCCGGTCGTGTGGTCGCTCTCCGTCGGCCGGCGTGCGTACTTTGCCCTACAGGGGCTCGCGAGCGTCGGCAGCATCGGTCTTGGGATAGCCATGATGATGCGGATTGCGACGGGGGCTCCCGCGTTCTGACCGGTGATTCTTCGTGCGCCGTTCAAGCGGGTATGCTATTCTTCGCCAGCTTGATGAATGCAAAGAGCAGGGCCGGACTGCGTAATCAGCCGGCGGCGCGGAGGGTTACGTGAACGTCCGCGTGCTCGGCTGCCATGGATCGGATCAACTGGTGGCCTGGAAGAACGGCGCGCATTCCTGTGGAACCTGCGGGTTTCTGATCAATGACACCCTCCTGGTTGACGCGGGAACCGTCGGATCCCGATTGACGTTAGCCGAACAGAAGCGCATCCGTCACGTCCTGCTGTCACATGCCCATTTCGACCATGTCAAAGGTTTGCCGACGTTGGCGGATAATCTGGTCGGTGATCCGGCTGAGCCGATTGTGGTCGCCGGAATTCCAGACGTGCTGAAAGGGATCAAAGCCCACATCTTCAATGACGAGATCTATCCCGATTTCTTCCGGCTCCCGGATCCGACGCGGCCGGTGTTCGTTGAGCACGCGCTGGAAGCGGGACGGGAGTCCGTCTTTTCCGGCCACCGCGTCCTGCCAATTGGCGTCAACCATCTCGTGCCGACCGTTGGATTCCTTATTGCGGAACAGAACACCTCGATCTTGTACAGCGGAGACACGTATCACACAGAGCGGCTGTGGCAAGTTGCCGCGCGGTGGCCGACCTTGAAAGCCGCGTTGATTGAAGCCTCGTTTCCGAACGAGATGGCCGATCTCGCGCAGGTGAGCAAGCATTTAACGCCCAAGCTTTTGGCCGAGGAATATCGTAAAATCGGGCGTCCCGATCTGCCGGTCTATGCGTATCATCTGAAGCCCCGGTTTCGTGAACGCATCATCGAGCAATTGCATGATCTGCACATTCCCAATCTCGTAGTTCTCGAAGAAGGCCAGATACTTGCCGTGTAACGGAGGGGAACTCGATGGCCTGGTTCAAGAAACACCAATCATCCGAGCCTGAAACCCCCAAACGGTCGAAAATTACCGAAGGGATGTGGCTGAAGTGCAACCACTGCCGCGAAATCGTGTACCGCAAGGAAGTCGATCGCAACAACAAGGTGTGTCCGAAATGCGAATACCACTTCCCCATTTCCGTCACCGAACGTATTTCCCTGCTTGTCGATATGGGAACGTTCAAAGAATGGGACACCGAGTTGGCGCCGCAAGATCGGCTCAACTTTCATGATACCCGATCCTATCGGGAGCGAGTGCAGGCTCAGCAGGAAAAGACCGGGCGCAAAGATGCGCTCGTCAGCGGGGAAGGCTTGATCAACGGCCGAAAAGTGGTGTTATGCGTTTTTGACTTCGGGTTCATGGGGGGCAGCATGGGCTCAGTGGTGGGGGAGAAGATCTGTCGCGCGGTTGACCGGGCGCTGGCGAACAGGTTCCCGGTCGTTCTCGTGACGACGTCGGGCGGCGCTCGGATGCAGGAAGGCATTCTGTCGCTGATGCAGATGGCTAAGACGTCCGGCGCGCTGGCCAAACTCGGCGAAGCGAAGTTGCCGTTTATCTCCGTGCTGGCTGATCCGACGTTCGGCGGCGTAACGGCGAGCGTGGCCATGCTGGGCGATGTGATTATCGCCGAACCCAAGGCATTGATTGGATTTGCCGGTCCGCGAGTGATCGAACAAACGATTAAACAGCAGTTGCCGGATCAGTTCCAGCGAGCCGAGTTCTTGCTCGAACACGGGATGATCGACATGATCGTCGAACGAAAGCAGCTCAAAGAGACCCTAAGTGTGCTCGTAAACCATTTCTAGCCTTCTTCGACCCTTCCCGGACCATTTTTCCTATGTCTTATTCGGATACGATCAGATTTCTGTATGGTTTGCAAAAGCACGGCATCAAGCTCGGGCTCGAGAACATGCGGACCCTGATGGCTAAGATGGGGATGCCTCACCAGCGAGGCCACACCGTGCACATTGGGGGTACAAACGGTAAGGGCTCGACCGCCGCGATGGCGGCCGCGATCCTTCAAGCGGCAGGTTATCGAGTCGGACTGTATACGTCTCCGCATCTGGTGGATTTCAGAGAGCGAATCCGTGTGAACGGCAAGATGATTTCGGAATCCGTGGTTATGGATCTGACGCGGCGGTTGCGCGGGATGACGGGGACCGACCTCTCGCCGACATTTTTTGAATTCACCACCGCGATGGCGTTCCAGTATTTTGCCGACTCGGCGGTCGATGTGGCGATACTCGAAGTCGGGATGGGCGGACGGTTTGATGCGACGAATGTCATCGATCCTCTGGTTTCCGTCGTGACCACGATCGCGTTAGACCATGAAGCGTACCTGGGCTCAAGCCTTGAAGCGATCGCGTTTGAGAAGGCGGGCATCATCAAGCCAATGAAGCCGACTATTCTGGGCCGTGTCGGCGATCAGGCTGCGAGGGTGATCGAGGAGGCCGCCATGGAGCGCCGGAGCGCTCTCTATCGATTAAATAGAAACTTTCGAATCATCAACGATGGATCAGGTGGTTTTCGATATGAAGGGGTGACTCAACGGTACGAGCGACTTTCATGTCCTTTGGCCGGTCACCATCAACTGGATAATGCGGCATGCGCGGTGGCAGTTGTCGAAGCGGTGGCGTTGCAGGGGTTGCCTGTGCCGGAGGCGGCGGTTCGGACGGGACTTCACGACGTTCAATGGGAAGGGCGACTCGAAGTTCTGGAGCACGATCCAACCGTGTTGGTGGATGGGGCACACAACCCGGCCGCCGCCGAAGTCTTGGGTGACTATCTTTTGTTTTGGCGCCAACACCATGCGCAAGCGCGGGTCATTCTGATCCTGGGCATGATGTGCGACAAGGATCACAAGAAATTTATCCACCCGTTGCGTTCTCTTGTCGACGAGGTGATTGTGACACAGGCAGATATTGCGCGTGCCGCAACCGTTCAGGCCCTTCAGCAATCATTGGCGGGTGAATGTTCAGTCGTGCATGTTGCGCCCATTCCGGCCGATGCGCTTGCCCTGGCGAAGCGCAGGGCGTCCTCAACCGATCTTATTTGCGTAGCTGGTTCTTTGATGCTGGTGGGTGATATGAAAGCCCTCCTGCTCGGCTGTGGGCTCTCGCCGCTCAGGGGTTGAGATGGGTCTTGGCCCTTGGTTGGGTATCCTCTTAACCTGCCTGGGGTTTGGACTCCACGCTTCTCTGCCGGTTGTTTCAGCCGCGGCAAGCGCTTCTCAAGCCACCGCATCCGCCACACCAGCTTCTGCTCCACCGATCGACATTAAGGCCGATCGTATCGATTACCTCAAGGAGCTTGAAGTGTACGAGGCGGAGGGCTCGGTCGTCATTACCCAAGGCGCGTTACGACTCACGAGCGATCATGCCACGATCCGAATGTTACCCGGTACACTGGTGGCCACCGGCCATGTTCACCTGTCCGACCCTCGATCGGATGTCGAGGCTGAGCGAATGGAGCTGGATGTAAACACCGAGGCGGGCGTGATCAGCAATGGACAACTCTATATTAAACCGACCAATTCCACGATCATTGGACGGTTGCTCCAACGATTTTCTGAAGACCACTATCGAGGCAAGGATGGATCTTTCACAAACTGCGATGTGGGTGAGGGCATAGTCCCGGCCTGGAGACTACGCTTTGAAGATAGTGATCTCAATATCGGAGACAGTATCGGAGTAAAAAACGCGTGGCTCTGCGTCAATGACGTTCCGGTCATCCCCATGCCAGCCTTAACGTATCCGCTCAGCGTTCGACGAAGCGGCTTTTTAATTCCTACCGTCGGATACGACAACCGCTTCGGGATGCATCTACAGCAAAGCTATTTTTGGGCGATCAGTCCGAGCCAGGACATGACGATTTCACCGTCTTATTTCAGCAGTCTTGGATACGGCTCCGATTTGGATTATCGCTACGTGTTGGATCGGAAATCACGGGGACAATGGTACGTGAGCTTTTTGCAACAGACGGAACTGCCGGATGTGGCCGGCGTGGATCAAACGAGTGGAGATGCGAAGCAACCCCGGGCACTGTTAAGCGGAACCCATACTCAACAGATCAACCCTGATCTCCTGCTTCGGGTACAAGCGTTCCTGGTGACCGATCCCAACGACCTCCAACAGCTCAGCAATTCCGGCGCGCAGCGCGCGCTGCCCAGCGGAGAGTCGAGTTTGCTCGGAACCCGGCGCCTGCCGTACGGCAATTTGTATATGCTCGGACAATACCTGCAGCCGCTGCAGTCGGGTGGCAACGATACGTTTCAGCGGCTCCCCGAACTGGGGTACAGTCTTGCCAATACCTCGCCGTTCGAGGGACCGTTCCTCTTCGGGCTGGACAGCAATTTCGTAAATTTCTATCGGGACGAAGGGTTCACCGTCAACCGGGTCGATGTGGTCCCGGCGTTCTCAACCGACGTGTTGGATGTCGGGCATATCGTTGGATTCACGCCGCAGATCAAGGGGCGAGAGGCATACTACACCAGAGGTGCGCAAACAGAAAGCACGGTGCACCGAGAAACCTTTTGGGCCGCCCTTGACGCGACATCGAAACTGACTCGTCGTCTGGGGCTCGACGACGGCGGTAATCTTCTGCACACCATCGAGCCGAGCGTGATTTATGAGTATGTCCCTCAGACCGATCAGTCCAAAATCGCCCAGATCGACCAGGTGGACGACTTGCCGAAAAAAAACCTGATGACGTACTCGCTGCACAGTCGCTTGCTTGAACGGACTGCACAAGGCAGCACATTCAACTGGTTGGATCTCACGCTCGCACAAAGCTATCGTGTCGGAGGCGTCCAAACGAGGGCGAGGGATTTCACGTCGGGAATTGTCCCGCCATTGGGCACGATCACTCAGCCTCTCCAGCCGGCGACAGTCCCCATCCAAGGGAAGAGATTTTCAGATCTGTGGATGCGTGCGACGATCGGCAACAATATTCCGCAACTGATACCGGCCTCATCGGCCGCAGCGGCATTCGGCCGAGGCTCCACGGCTGTGCTCGGCACGACTCCCGCTATTTCGCAATATCTGACTGTCGATGCGTTTCTGGACCCCTATCGCGGCGCGCTTAGCCAGTGGAACACCGATGTACGCGTTCAAGACTCGAATCGGTGGTATCTGGAGATTGGTCAGCGGTATACGCGGGATGGGAATCGAGTGCGGCGGGGAGATATATGGAACCCGATATCCTTCAACGAAGTGTACGCGCCCACCCCTGAAATTCAATTCGTGACGGCCGGCGGGGCATTCAAGACCCCTTTCGGGTGGACGGTAGGCGCAAAGGCCTATTATGACGTGAAGAATGGTAAGAGCCCGGAATATGATGTCGTCGCCCTCTATCAAAATCCCTGTAAGTGTTGGTCGTTGGGATTGTACTATCTCCAATTTCCCGATCGCGCACAGTATAACTTTATGTTGAGCTTGACGGGATTGGGATGGACCGAAAATTTTGGAACGGCTGTTGTGCGCTCGATCCTCAGTCCAATCTTGGTGGGAGAGCGCGGCCTGCCATGGGCTGCTCCCGGCGGGCCCTATGGGAGACCCCAACAGCCTATTTCACAAATAATGGGCAGTCAGCCATAGTGAGTGGCTAGCTGCCCAGTCGTGGGTCGAACCAGAGGTACGCATGACCGGCATGTCTTCTTTGCTTACAGCGCTTCGCCCGCGCCCTCTTCTGGTTGCCTGTGGGCTATTCCTTGGTCTGTGGGCGGGCGGGGAACTGACTGCGATTGGTGATTCTGGAGACCAGCATCCAAGCCACCTCCGCCGGGCAAAAATATTTCTTGCGGCGAGAGATTATCGGCGGGCGCTCGAAGCCTGCCAGCATGAAGTCGACGAGCGGCCCTCCGCTGAAAGCTATACCTATGCTACCTACCTGTATCAGGCCATCGACGGGTATCTCGAACATCTGGCCAAGACCGATCGATGGGTCGCGGTGGAGCAGTTGTATTTGAATTTAGCCGCTGGCCGTGTGGAAGATCTTATCGACCCGCCGGATGTTCTGGCCCGTATCGCCAAGGAAATTATTCAGCAAGCCGTTCAACGCCAATCGGATGTACATGCCGCGATGGCGGCGCGTCTGGATGAAGCCGCCGTTGCCCGATTGTGGCAGCAACAGAAAGTGCGGCGGCAGACGAGACCCGATGATTGGTGGGCGGGAGTTCCCGACGAATGGGGTTGGTGAACGACGAGCCTCAGCGCGGTTGACAGTCAAAAGATCTGTACGTTACGATGCGTTGCTCGTAAAAAAATGGGATCTTGATCGGTTCGTGGGAAGAAGGAGGAACACTCTGTGGGTGGCGACACGTTGAAAGTCGATGATGCATCCTGGGACAGTGAAGTCATGAAGTCGTCGGAGTTGGTGATGGTGGATTTCTGGGCGGTCTGGTGCGGTCCCTGCCAAATGGTGGGTCCTATCGTGGATGAATTAGCCAAAGAATATGCCGGGAAGGTAAAGGTCAGAAAACTGAATACCGATGAAAATCCTGAAGTGGCGGGCCGGTATCAAGTGATGAGCATTCCCACCATTCTTTTTTTCAGGAATGGCCAACAGGTAGAGAAACTGGTGGGTGCGAGGCCCAAGCGGCAGTTCAAGGAACTCATCGATTCCTTGTTGGCCAAGCAGCCCGGCACTGCATAAGAATCCCTCCGATCGTCCTGAGTTAGAATTCTCCGATGCCCCCTCGCCTATGCTGACCGAGCTACGGATTGCCAACTTTGCGGTCATTGAGGAGCTGAGCCTTCAATTCAGCAAAGGCTTTACCGTTCTGACTGGCGAGACCGGAGCGGGAAAATCCATCCTCATCGATGCAATTTCCCTCCTACTTGGGGGACGGGCCTCTATCGAGCAGATCCGCAGTGGTTCGGAAGAAACCCTTCTAGAAGCTTCGTTTGACCTGCCGCGCGACAGTCCCTTGCTCGCCAGGCTTCGCTCTCGTGAGATTCTCGATTCGGGGGAGCATGAGCTGATCATTCGACGCGTGATCAATCGATCCGGTCGAAACCGCATTCATCTGAACGGCAAGCTTATGTCCGCGCACTCGCTGGAAGAACTTGCGGGCACGTTGGTCGATATCCATGGCCAACATGATCAGCAATCTCTGTTATCGGCGAATGTTCAACTTGAGGTCCTCGATGCCTTCGGGCATCTTTCCCCGCTGCGAGAGCAGTTCCGTCAGGCATACGAACGATGGAAGAGCCGGCGCCACGAATTGGAAGAGGTTCAGCGGCGCTCGGCCGACCGTCTCCAGCGAGAAGACTTCCTCCGTTTTCAATACAAGGAAATTGAAGAGGCCAATATTCAGCCCGGCGAAGAGGAGCGTCTTGTCGCTGAACTTCGTCGTTTGGCCCATGCGCACCGGCTTACCGAATTGACGCAGGCTGCGTATAGCCACCTGTATGGGGGCGATCAGAGCCTCCTCAGCGGCCTTGGGGCGGTCGACAAGGATCTCCGCGCGCTGTCGGAAATCGATGCGGATGCGAAAGACTGGGCCAGCCTCTGCGAGGACGCGGCGATTCAACTTAAAGAGCTGGCTGCCCGTCTTCGAGCCTATCGTGACGGCCTCGATCAGGACCCTGAGAGACTCGCTCATGTTGAGCAACGGGTCGAACAGTTGCAGCGACTCAAGAAAAAATATGGCGGGAGTGTGGCTGCCGTCGTGGCATTTGGCGAGGATCTTCGGCGGCAGATCGACGGAGCGGATCACACAGAAACACGAACGAGGGAGTTGCAAAAATGGGTGGAAGAAGATCGAGAGGAGATCGAATCTCTGGCCATCCAACTGTCAAAGAAGCGCCGGCAAAGCGCCGCACGCTTGGCCGGAGAAGTCGCCGAGCAGCTCGCCGCGCTGCGGATGGAGCAGCATCGATTCGAGATGGCAGTCGATAGCCAGGAAGGTGACGCTTCACTCACGTCAATGGGACGCGATCGTGTGCAATGCCTGCTGTCAGCGAATCGAGGAGAGCCACTGCACCCGTTGGCTCGCGTGGCATCGGGCGGTGAACTGTCGCGGGTGATGCTCGCGATGAAAACCGTTCTTGCAGAAACTGACCGTGTGCCCGTGTTGATCTTCGACGAAGTGGACGCCGGGATCGGAGGAGCGGTGGCGGCTATCATGGGAACCAGGTTGAAGAAGCTCGCCGACTATCATCAAGTCCTCTGTGTCACCCATTTACCTCAGGTGGCGGCTCAGGCCGATCAGCATCTCGTGGTGGAAAAAAGTACCAAAGACGGAAGAACGCTTACATCGGTCCGAACGCTCACTCCTTCTGGGCGTCAGGAGGAAGTCGCTCGCATGCTTGGCGGATTGACCGTAACACGGAAGGTGCGAGAAACGGCAGCGGAACTCATCAAGAGCGGGAGGGGCCGGCGTTGATTCGCGAATGAGGCAGCCGTTACGGCTCTGAGATTCCAGCCGGCATAGCCGCTATAGCGAGAGCAGGAAGAGAGGCTTTACACTCATTGACCACTCGGGTGAAAATGTCGGTGAGCATCGGGTCGAAATGCGTGTCCGCTTGAAGCGCAATCCGACGGATCGCATCATCGATAGACATCGTTGTGCGACCGTGCAGCTCTGCCGTCAGATGGTCGAAGGCCTGCGCAATGCAGACGATTCTCGCGAGCAGAGGAATACCCTCCCCCTGTAGCCCATGGGGGTATCCCGATCCATCATAGCGCTCGTGGTGGTAAGAGATGATTTGAGTGATTTCAGCGGGGAATCCCAACGGCTGGATCATTCGTGCCCCGATCTCGGGGTGATGTTTCAGCTCCTTTGACTCGCCATCAGAGGATTCACTTCGTGAGAAGGTGTAGCCTTCCAAGCTGACCTTCCCAATGTCATGGAGAAACGCACCCAATGCAAGGGACTTCTGTTCCGACATCGTGAGGTTGAGGCGATTCGCCAGAAGAGTCGCATAAAAGCTGACTCGACTACAATGATTCAACAGTTGGCGGTCCTTGGCTTCCAGCAAGTCCGAAAGCAGTGAGAGAACTTCGTGATGCTCCACTGGGCTGGACACATCCTCGTCGGACGATTTCCCGATCCGGCGGTAGTCACTTTTCAACTCCGCCCAGGCTCTTATGCTATCTTGCTCGGTGCCCCAAAGCGCGCTTGACTGATGAATAAACATCCGAACAACATCGAGACGCTGCTTTTTCTCCAACGTCTGGTTGATCAGCGTAATGAGTTCCGTGACATTGAACGGCTTGAGTAAGTAACCGGCAGCGCCGTGGCGGATTCCTTCCATGGCGGATTTGAGGCTTCCATATCCGGTAATGATGATGACTTCAATGTCAGCGTGATCGTGTTTAATATCCTGCAGCAAATCCAAGCCCTGTCGATCGGGCAGCTTCTGATCCAGCGTGATTAAATCGATGGGCTGTTCCTTCAACAGACGCAACGCTGCGTGGGCATTCTCGGCGGCGTGGATTTGAAAGAAGGGACGTAGGATGACTTTCAGAGCATCGCGTGGCCCTGCCTCATCATCTACCACCAATACCGTAGGTTTCTTTCGCGGCGCAGGTGATGGAGAATCTGTACTCATGTGTCCACGTGTACCCCGAAATACTTAAATTGTCAAGCAAATGCTATGCCTTATTGCCTGGTCAACAGATCGTCAATAAGGGAGGGCGTGCTTCTCAAAATCCTATATGTAGCTTTAGCGATGATATGAAGCATTCCGTCAGGCCGTGTCTAAAGAGTCAGCTATGGGAGAAATAACGCAGGTTTCTCGATCAGTGTATCATTCCTGCATCACTACTGGGGATTCTCCTCCAGGGGAATTGTCCGGACGACTAATCCCCAGCGTGTCCATGCGGTACTTCAACATTCGCCGGCTGATGCCCAACAGATTCGCTGCATGGGTCTGCACGTAATTGGTCCGTTTGAGCGCGTCCAAAATGATCTCCCGCTCAAACTCCATCACCGCCTTTTCGAGAGACAAGCGACCGGCCAGCGTATCTTCCCGCAAGGAAGAAGACCGAGTGTCGCTTTTCACAATGCTCGGCAGATGTTCGGGAGTGATCAGGGTTCCCTGCGACCAGAGAATCGCCTGCTCGACCACGTTTTCCATCTCACGAACATTCCCCGGCCATGGATAGCGGGCCAGCAGCTCAAGGGATTCTTTCGAAAATTCCTGCTGAGGCCGTTTGTCTTCCTCGATCCGCTTGGCCAAGAAATGCCTCGCAAGGAGGGGGACATCTTCTCCTCGCTCTCGCAAGGGCGGCAGGTAGAGCGAGATGACGTTGATCCTATAGTAGAGGTCCTCTCGGAACACCCCACGTCTGACCAAGTCGTCGAGGTTCTTATTGGTCGCCGCTACGATGCGGACGTCCACCTTGATGGCTTGCACTCCGCCGATCCTGGTGAATTCCCTCTCCTGCAACACGCGGAGCAATTTAGCCTGCGTCATCGGGCTTAAATCGCCGATTTCATCGAGGAAGAGCGTGCCCGTATTGGCCAACTCGAATTGGCCGGTGCGGCGCGCCGTTGCGTCGGTGAACGATCCTTTTTCATGTCCGAAGAGTTCGCTTTCAATGAGGGTTTCAGGCAAGGCGGCGCAGTTGAGCGCCACAAAAGGGCGTTCGCGACGAGCGCTATTGTAGTGAAGCGCGCGGGCGACCAGCTCCTTCCCGGTTCCGCTGTCCCCCGTGATCATCACCGTCGTTCGGCTATCGGCGACCTGTTCGATCTTGGCGTAAATCTCCTGCATGGCCGGGCTCTTGCCGATCAAATTGTGGAACGCATAGCGATGGACGACTTGCGCGCGCAGCGAACGGACTTCGCGCTGAAGATCGCGTGATTCCAAGGTTCGGGCTACGACAATCCGGAGTTCCTCGACATCAAATGGTTTGGGCAGATAATCAGCGGCTCCCAACTTCATCGCATCGACGGCGGTCTTGACGGCCTTCGTGCCGGTCAACATGATGACGGGCACCGAGCTATCTTCGGCTCGCATGGTTTGCAGGACAGCCAAACCATCCGTGCCCGGCAAGATGACATCGAGGAGGACGAGATTCGGCGACTCTCGCATGAACAGCTCCATCCCTTCCTTGGCGTCCGCCGCATCGAGGATCTCGTAGGTCGGTTCTAAGACCATTTTCAAGGACGCACGGACGCGCGGTTCATCGTCAACCAAGAGAACCCGTTTCTTCATAGATCTCCCCGAGAAAAACGTGCGGGTATTATGACTGCTCTACAGCCGGCACGTTGACGAAGAATGTTGTGCCTGTGCCTTCCATACTGGTGACTTGAATCTCACCGGAATGTTCTTGCACGATCTGATGGGCAATCGTGAGCCCCAAACCTGTTCCTTCGTGTTCATCACTGTCATGCTTGGTCGTGAAAAACGGATCGAAAATGTGCTCCAGATTGGCCGCCGGAATTCCTGGTCCACTGTCCTGGACCTCGATCTGCACCCATAGTCCACCGGAAGCTTTCGTCAACGTTCTGGAAGAGACCCTTAACCGTCCCCCGCGTTCTGACATGGCGTCCATAGCATTCAGAAGTAGATTCAACAGAACTTGCTTGATCTGCTGACGGTCCAGCATCACGCGAGGGATGTCCCCTGCAAGATCTTTCTCAATGATGACGCCTACACTGTTCGCCTGGACTTCCACAAAATACAGGCATGAAGACACCAACTCATTCAGGTCTTCCTCAGTAAGCTTAGGCTCCATATAGCGCGCGTAGTCAAGGATTTCCTGGATGAGTCGCTCAATGCGGTATACATCGTCCATAACCACCCTGCTGAACTCGCTGATGAATGCCGCATCGTCTTTTCGCTCAGGGGCGAGTTGGACAAATGTTTTGATCGACGTCAGGGGGTTTCGAATCTCATGCGCAAATCCGCCGGCAATGATTTCAAGCGACCGGAGTCGATCAGTGCGACGCATCAAGGCCTGTGATCGCTGTAGATCTTCATAGAGCATGGCATGGTCCAACGCATTGGCGGCGTTTTGGGCGAAGGCGCTGAGCAACTCAGAAGTGATCGGATTCTCCATTGTACCCACCGCACATGCAGGAGGCCCCATTGCGCAAAATCCAATCAGCCTTTGTTTATTCAGAAGAGGCACGCAGAGATGGACGTCCAGCTCGTCCAGAGCAGCGACGACCGGTTCGATGCCGTCATTCAGGCGGCCAGGGTTTTCCCTCAGGTCCGCTTTATAGACAGGGATAGCGAGGTTTGCGAGGTAGCGGGGTAGCGGATGGTGGGTGGGCCATCTCAGGGTGGTCGGTTCATCAGCGAGCAAGCCCTGTGACCAGGCCAGTCGATAGAATTCCTGTTCCCTTTCCAGGACAAATAGCATGGCTTGTGGACAATGAGCGCATTGAGAAAGCCCGGCTACGATCCGCTCGTTGAGCGCGTGAAGGTCGGAAATCCTGCCCAAGTCTCGACAAAACTCGGTAATGATGCGTACCACATCGGCTGTGTGCACTCCGTTCAGGTTGGAAGCGGTGATTTCGGGCGATGACATCACGTCAATAGAGGTCTGGCACGCAGGTTTTTACTTATGCAGACGATTCGTGCGGTCACACGGCCTGTCGATGGAATGAGAAGGGTCACGCGGGAGGAGTATACACTGCGGGTGAAAATTCAGCTAGAAGAATCAGGCTTTCCCGTCACTGCGAGCAGCAGCTGTCCACTCATGGCGGTGACAATGTGCGGACGCGCGCCGCCGCCGAGGGTCAGCAATTGTCCCAGGGCGTCTCGGCCAAAGGTGTGGATGAGTCCTTCTCGAAGTCCTTGTTGGGCTTCGCCGAGATGCTGCAAGAGTGTCCGAGATTGATCTGAGAACTCGTTTTGCCCGGTCTGGCGCAGATGCTGGCGATAAAGGAACGAAAGATCCGTCCCCGGAGTCCAGCACGTCACAATCAGGCTGCCCGTTGGTGCGAGGAGGCGCAGCATATCCTTCACGAGGAGAAGGGGATAGTCTACGAAGCCGAGGCCGAGATGGCAAATGATTCGGTCGACACGCGCATTTCTGATGGGGAGGGTTTCGTTCCAATCCGCAGATATCCATGATGTCGGGAGGGGAGC
>JBQTHT010000239.1:0-4513 GCA_052389595.1 Nitrospiraceae bacterium | reverse complement strand
GGCGCCACCCGCGAAGATCTGAATCCCGCACTGAGTAGAGAGGAGAGTGGATGAATGAACTGATGAAGTACGGAGTCTATTTCATGCTGGGCGGATTTCTGGTGAGTCTGTCCACGTACATGGGCGTGCAAGGGCGTGGCTTTTTGGCGGCGTTCGTCAGCACCTTCCCGGCCATCACCGGTGTCACGATCATCCTGATCTATCTCAATGGCGGGAGCGAGCCGGCGCACATCTATGCCAGACATCTGTTGTGGCTGGTTCCCGCCTGGATGGTCTATGTCGGTTGTCTCATCTTCGGCATCAACCGCTTCGGGTTCTGGCCGACGCTCCTCAGCTCACTCATCCTCTACATGTGCTGCGTCGGATTGCTGAAGTTGGCGCTGAGATGAAAAACGATCCTCATGCGGGCGGATCAAGACGATGATCGGCCCGATCTGATTTCTTCAGCGAGATCCTCGTAGATTCGCTTGCGGTGTCCCACGGCGATGATTCGCAATCGCGCCTTTTTCTGATCGATCGCGTACACGACTCGAAAGCGGCGGACACGATACTTCCAGTATCCTTCTAGTTCACGCAGTAACGGCCTGCCCTGGTGAGGATCGCGAACAAGGGCACGGAGGGCAGCTTTAATCCCTTGCTTAATATCAGGTGGAAGGCGCCGAATTACACTGGCGACATGGGGCGGGATATCGGGAACAAGAATCCGCACTAGCGACGGCGCTTCGCAGGGGGAACGAGCGGCTCGCCAAACACATCCTCAAACGACAACCCTTTCCGATTTTTCTCATAGAACCCTTGGCTTCGCTTCACCTGTCGCATCAGGGCGGGATCGCAGAGAACATCGATTGTTTCCTTGAATCGCTCGTATCCGGCAAAGTTAATGATCACCGCCGCCGGGCGGCCGGTTTTGGTCACAACGACCTCTTCTTCACGATCCTGCACCCCAGCCACTAGCTCAGGCAACTTTGCTTTGACTTCCGAGATAGGGAGCGTCTTCGACATCGTTTCCACCTCCAAGACCAGAATTCTGGTCTGCGCGAACAGCAGACGTGGCCTGCATCGTTCTTGTCAACCAAGCAGGCAACCCTTGCCGTCACCTGGGGACACCTTGCTTTCCCTTCACGAGTAGGTCTCAATCCCACCGAACTTATCGCAGCGAGTTGAGGTATGCGATGATGGAAGAGATTTCGGGATCGGTCAAATGGCGCGTTCCCGTCATCGCCGAACCGGCAATGCCGTCTTTGATGGCGCGGGCGAGTTCCAGATCGGTACGGATTCTCAGCGCGAACCAATCCCGCAGATTTGGAGGCACTCGGCGCGGCGAGGGACCTGCGAAGGGAGTAAATACCGGAGGCAGATAGCCGGGCGCAACGCCGAAGAGCGTCTCTTGCTTCACGTCGGTAAACATATCGGCGTCACGACCGTGGCAGGTGTTGCACGCGCCCTTGCCATTGAATAGCATCCGTCCTTCCACGATGGGATCAGGAGAAGGGGCCGGCGGAAGAGGCGGTGGTTCTCGGGGTGACTCGTTTTGCGGACGCTCCAGCGGCACCTTGAGAGACGGCGCGAGAGCAAGCGTCTCAGCCGATTGTGAAGGACGATCGGGCTTGCCGGTCAGAGCCCAGTTGAGCAGCGTCTCGTCACGGCCAAACGTAATCGTCAGGCCTTTGTTGGGATATTCCCAAATTTCCTCCCGCCCTTGCTTCTTGACATTGAGAGGTTTGCCGAATCGCTGTACGATCTCCTCGCGACTGAAGGCAATGCGAGGAGCCAGGGCTTCCGTGTTGGGTGGGACAGCAGGCGTCACATCAGTAGAATTATTTTCCTTCGAGGCCCGATTCTCTCCTTTACGACTCGGGGGTTGCTTAGCGGATTCCTTCGGTGAACGTTCGCTCCCTCCATCACCAGGTGGGCCAGGTGTGAGCCGGGGCAGGACAGCGATCCTCGCTTCGCTCACCCGCAACAGTCGCCAAACAGAGCTCGTGCGGGCAGGACAGCCCAACGCATTCGGTTCTTCATAGATCATTTGGGTTTCGACCAGCAGCCGGGATACATCGCGGCCTTGCGCGTAGGAACGTACCTCTCTCATACCGCCCTCAAACGCCTGCCGACGGCCCTCCTCGGAAGTTGGAGCACAAGACTTAACCCCCACAAAAAATAGATCGTCTCCCACGCGGAACATCGCTTGCTCCGTCCAGAATGGCCGGAGAGCCGACGGCGGCTCAGCAGACCACGCAAGCCCGCTGCTCCACATCGCAAGCAGAAGAACAACCATCGAGACATACATAGGAGCTTTAGCGATCTGCTTGCTACCGATGATCGTACTTACAATTCGGAAGATGCCATCGCTCGGGACTGCTTCTCAGAAGTTATTCTATAGCACTAAATTCCAGGTTGGTAGCGGTGATAGGCGAGGGCATTTGATCACACTGACGCTAGTCCGAACGCAAAGGACTAGAGTGGGGTAGAAACGCGCTATCCGAGGTGCTTTCCGCCGCTCGGATTTCAAATAAATCCAACGTTGTATTCCTGCAGCAGCAAGAATGCACTGATGGTTAAAGAGTCGTTCAACTCCCGCCCCGGGAATACCTCGGTACATTAGCGTGAAGTTAGACGGGAAGGAGTTCAACTCCTAGCGCCTCGGTTGCACCGCCTGTCTTCGCTTGCTACGATGTCTGATTGTCTATCACAGGACCGGCTCGTGCTGCACACTACTGACCCCTCTCCTCAATCCAGCGATCTCATTGTCGAGGGCGCCCGGCAGAATAATCTCAAGAACATCTCGCTCCGCATTCCTCACAACAAAGTCACCGCCGTTACCGGCGTATCAGGCTCCGGCAAATCGTCGCTGGCATTCGAGACCCTGTTCGCCGAAGGCCAGTGGCGATATGTGGAGTCGCTTTCGACCTACGCGCGGATGTTCTTGGACAAGGTGGACCGCCCCGATGTGGACCGCTTGATCAATGTCCGACCCGCGATCGCGATCGAGCAAAAGAATCCCGTCCGCACCGCCCGGTCGACCGTCGGTACGGCCACCGAAATCGCCGACCTGCTTCGCCTCCTCTTCACGAAGGTGGGAAGGATCGTCTGCCCGGATTGTCGGCAGGAAGCCCGCAGCCATCATCCTGGCTCGGTGACCGATGAGTTGATGAAGACATTTCCCGATGCTCGGGCCATGATTCTGTTTCCAATTCACAATGCGGAACCCGCTCGCGATCGCTCGTTGGTCGAGTCACTGTTGAAACGCGGATTCACGCGGCTGAAATATGGCGATGAGATACTGGACCTCCAGCGTCACGCTTCCTTGCCACGGGAGCATCGCTCGAATCTTCAAGTGGTGCTGGATCGCCTGGTCATCCGTCTCGACAACCGACAGCGGCTCATCGAAGCGATTGAGGCCGCGTTCCATGAGGGCGACGGTTGCTGTCATGTGGACGTCATCGGACATGCCGTGCAGACCTATAGCACGGACTTTCGCTGCCAACGCTGCGGGCGCACGTTTGAGCCAGTCAGACCGGTGCTCTTTTCCTTCAATCACCCCCTCGGCGCCTGTCCGGAATGCAAAGGCTTTGGGAACATCCTGAAGTATGACGAAGACTTGGTCGTGCCGGATCGAACGCGTTCGCTGGCGGATGGGGCGATTGAGCCGTGGGCGAAGCCCGGCGCCGATTGGTGGCAGAAGCAGATGCTCCTGGCCATGAAGCGACGAGGGGTCGCTCTCACCACTCCCTATGGCGATCTCCCGGAGAAGGTTCAGCGTCTATTGTGGGAGGGAGATGATGACAAATTCGAAGGTATCCAACAATTCTTTGAATATCTGGAAAGCAAACGATACAAACTGCACGTGCGCGTGTTGCTGAGCCGGTACCGGAGTCCGGTGCCTTGCCCTGCCTGTGGCGGCGCGCGACTCAGGCCGGCGGCGCTCTACGTGAAAATCGCCGGCCACGACATCCATGACATGACTGCGCTTACGGTCCAGCAGGCCGCCGACTGGTGCGCAGCGCTGACCTTACCGGCATTCGAAGCCAGGGTCGCTCAGGATATCCTTCGGCAACTCCGGGAGAAGCTGAGCTTTCTCCTGCGTGTCGGCCTCGGTTATCTCACGCTCTCTCGCCAGACCAAGACGCTCTCCGGTGGTGAGGCGCAGCGCATCGCTCTTGCCAATCAACTCGGCTCGCGCTTGGTCGGCACTCTCTATGTGTTGGATGAGCCCACGATCGGACTCCATGCTCGCGACACGGCGACTTTGGCCGGTATCCTGCGCGATCTCGCCGCCGGCGATAACACGGTGGTGGTCGTGGAGCATGATCGGCACATGATCGAAGCCGCGGATCATATCGTGGAACTTGGTCCCTGGTCGGGAGAGAAGGGCGGCGAGGTCGTCTGCGCCGCCCCGCGAGACGAATTTCTGAGAGATCCTCGACCCTTGACAGCGCGCTATCTACGCGGCGACGAGCGAATTCCTTTACCAAAGAGGCGTCGGTCCGGAAATGGCACGGTCCTGAGCATCGCC
>JBQTHT010000238.1:0-10233 GCA_052389595.1 Nitrospiraceae bacterium | reverse complement strand
TGATGATTTGACGATTTGTTGATTGACGGGCGTTGAATAAAAAGAGCAAGGTATCCTATGTGCCTTCGTGTTGAATCAAACACTCATCAGGTCAACAAATGAGCAAGATTCTCTTCCATCTGGCGTTTCCCGTCACCGATTTGGAAGCGACCAAACAGTTTTATATTGAGGGACTTGGCTGTACATTGGGGCGGGAGTCGGACAACGCGGTGACGCTGGGTTTGGCCGGACACCAGTTGGTGGCGCACTTGGTGAACGACGCCACGACGTTACAGAAAGGAATCTATCCTCGCCATTTTGGATTGGTCTTCACCTCGGAGAGGGATTGGCAGACGCTCGCCGATCAAGCCCAAGCCAAGGGGCTGCCCTTCTACCAACAGCCTCGCCGCCGCTATCCGGGGAGCCGGATTGAGCATGTGACTTTTTTCCTCCAAGATCCTTCGCAGAATTTGTTGGAATTTAAGCACTATGTGTATGAGTCGGCTATTTTTGGAGAACGGCAGCATACCGACGTCGGAGATTCGACTGACCCATCGGCTTGAGCTGCGCTGAGTGAGTTCCTGCAGCTCCCTCGTTCCTATCTACTCCACCTCAAACCGATTCGAAAAACAACACGGCTGCTCAACGCTCCATCGCAGTCAGTACTCCGCCCTTACTCCGGCCATCACCAGAAGGGGAGATCCGAGAGTCTTGACAGGACCAGTCTGCGTTGCGATGTATTGCCGGTTAGTCAGATTTTCTCCGTTCAGAAAAAGACGGATTCCATTCGTAAGATTTCTCTGTAGCGACGCGTCGATCACGATGAAGTCCGCAATAGGTTGAGTGTTGAGATCGTCGGCAAATTGCCGGGATAAATAGCGTCCCATCACGGTGACTTCCGCCCAGTCCAGATGACCGGCGGTCAAGGTCGTAACGACCTGATGTGGCGACACGTTCGGTACCAGCTTGCCCTCGCGGGTCGGGCTTTCGGGGAAACTTTTTATGATGGAATCGACGTAAGCATAGCCCACCGTCAACTGTACCTGATCGAGCGGGATATACCCCACTTCGAATTCGGCTCCGATCGTTCTGGTGCGCCCCACATTCTGACGCTGAGCGGCCACGGGACTCTGAGAGACGAAAATAATTTGGTCTTTGACTTCGGCATAATGTCCGGTCGCGCGCCAAGTAAGGCGGCGGTCGGAGAGAGGATTGCCCTCCACTTTGGCTTCTCCGCCGGTGAGTCTCTCCGGGGTGAGGTTGCCGTTGGGAAGAAACGAGAACCCGCCGAAACCGAATCCGCGATATAACTCATTCAGAGTCGGCGCGCGAAAAGCCTGATACACCGATGCGCCGGCTCGTAGGTGGTCGGTGAACGCGTACTGAACAGCGAGTTTCGGGTTGAAGGCGGTTTCGACGTTGTCTCGTGGAATGCTCACCACCCCTTGAATGGATTCGATCCGAGCGTCGAAGTTCTTCCACCAATCGGTTCGAAAACTCGGGATGATGGTCAGGCGCTCGATCGGCGTGGCAATCCATTCGCCAAAGATCCCCCATCCCAGTTGATGGCCTTTGGCCAGCGTCGTGCCTATCGAGCCGGCCGGCACAAACAGTTGATCGACGGATTGCGCAATGATGGTGCGGGCATCTCCGCCGATGACGACCCGGTTCTCGGGCGTAATGCGTGTCGCCCATAGCGCTGATCCGCCGAAATCGTTGCTCGGAATGGTTTGGATGCGATCTTGAAATTCACTCAATCGGATGAGAGGAGCGGGGGTAATTTGTGACGTGAGATTCCGGAAGGTTTGCCATTGTCCGAAGACTTTGGCTTCCCACCGGTCGCTATCTCCGTTGTCCCTCACGACGCCTACCGACGTGGCGCCGATCGTGCGCGTTGCCAAGCTCAGCGGCGTGCCGAAATTGCGGTCCTCCCGGAACAGATTCCCGCTGACGGTGAGTTTCGTATATGCGCTGAGCGCGGCCGACAACGCGCCGGTGAAATGCTGGTGTCGGGAATCGTTGGTCTTATCGATAGGACCACGCTGGTAATCGGGGACCGGAATGAACCCGTTGGTGTGGAACCAGCGGTATCCAAGCGTGAATCCGATCCGATCGGTTCCGTAGCGCGCCGAGAGCGCTTGCTGATAGGAATTGAGATTGCCTGCTTGGCTTTCCGCACGAAAACCTTTTCCCTCCGCCGGCTGCCGGGTGATGACGTGGATGATCCCGCCCATGGCCCAGGCGCCGTACAAATTCGATCCTCCGCCCGGCACGATTTCGATCCGCTCGACGTCGTTCGGGACGAGCCCCCAATTGATCCATCCTCCGAATCCATCGTTCAGCGGAACACCATCCAACAACACGAGTGCACGTCGCGTTCCGAGTCCGCGTAACGTCACGGCTTGGGCCGTGGGGTGGTTGTATCGGCTGCTGAGATTGGCCGGCTGCACTCCCGGAACATACCGAAGCAGATCGTCGGCTTGGTGGCCGTCCGGAAAAGGGGTGCGATCGATTTCCTGGCGCGTGATGACCGTGGCAGAGGCCGGAACCTTCTGGATGGCTTCAGGCAACCGCGTGGCGGAAATCAGCACATCATCAGTCGTCACTGCGTCATCAGCGCCGCCGGTCTCTATGAGGAAAGGCATGAGACTTGATCCGATCGAGAAAAACGTAACCAGCAGGTAGGATGTGGATCGAGAACCTCTTCCTTCTTTCATAGTCCAGCGTCTAGAACTCACAATGAGTCGATCATCAGCGGATTCTTTCGAAGAAGATTGCCGCCGCGAACTCGCCTAACGTGCGGAGGGCTGACCGGCGTCATCCAGATGGACCTTGTCCATCCATCGAAGGATATGTTGCTGACGGTTCGAGAGAAAGCGGGTGCGCTGCAGGGGATCGTATCGTCTGGGGGAAGGCAATATCGCAGCCAGCAGCGCGGCGTCCTCGACGGTGAGATCTTTCGCGGATTTTCCAAAATGGTGGCGAGCCGCTGCTTCTGCTCCGTAAATGTCGCGGCCCCACTCGGCGATGTTCAGATAGATCTCCAAGATTCGGCTTTTGGGGAGCGCGTGTTCCAACGAACGAGTAATCAGCGCTTCTCGGGCCTTGCGCAACAGCGAACGCTCAGAGGACAGGTAGAGATTTTTTGCGACCTGCTGAGTAATCGTGCTGCCACCGCGCCGCATGCTTCCGGTTTCGAGATCGTGCAGGACCGCGTCCTTGATTCCTTCCCAATCGAACCCTTCGTGCGAAAAGAACGCGGCGTCCTCCGCGGTCAGCACCGCCCGGCGCAGGTGAGGGGAGATACGCGAAAGAGGCACCCACATCCATTGAGGCCTGAACGGCCGTCCCTGCTCCTTCGCCATGGTCCTCCGAAAGTCCATCAAGGCGGTCGAGGTCGGGTTGTGTTTCGCCAGCACGTTCACGTCAGGAAGCGTCAGCAACCAGATAAACCCTAAGGCGGCAAGCGGAAGCGCGATCAATACAATGACGAGGAATACGACGGTCGAACGGCCGGTTGACTTGGACATAATTCGATGCGTAAGTATCCGGCACGGGGCTAGGGGTCAGAGGCACGAGGTAGGAGAAAGAAACATCCATCCATTGCCCCTCACCCCGCGCCTCTAGCCTACGCGAAGCGTGATGAAAATCCTGAACGCCGAGTTTATCAGAAGTTGCGCCTCACCCGAACAGTTTCCGAAGGACGACCTGCCCGAATTGGCCTGTGTCGGCCGATCGAATGTCGGGAAGTCGTCGCTCATCAATTCTCTCTTGCAGCGGAAAGGACTGGCGAAAGTCAGTCGGACTCCCGGCAAGACCCGGTTGATCAATTTCTTTCTGATCACTACGAACGATCCTCTGTGCGAACGCTGCTACGTGGTCGATCTCCCCGGTTATGGGTATGCGAAAGTCGGAAAGACGATCCGCCGACAATGGGGCCCGATGATTGAACGCTACCTGAAAGGCCGCCCCCAACTCCGCGGCGTGATACTGCTCGTGGAGTCCCGTGGTCTGGAGCGGCATGACCTCACGACGCTCGCCTGGCTGCGCTTCATCGGCCATGACCCCGTGGTGGTGTCGACGAAAGCGGACAAATTAAATCGCAACGATCGACGCCTGAGTGAAGCCGCGCTACGAGACACCTTGGGTCTCTCGCCCGAATATCCGTTCGTTCAGTATTCTTCGCTCACGCATGAGGGCCGCGATGCGCTCTTGGAGGTGATCCGAGGGAAACTGTTCGGGCGCGAGAGGAGCAGCTAGGAGGGAGAGGCACGAGCCTGTTGCTAGAATTTCACTTCAATGTAGGCCTTGTTTTTCAGCTCCGCCATCCAGATCTGATAGATGTCCTCGCTTTTTTGCTGAAACACCAACCCTTGGATTTCATTCCGGACTTCCTCAAAAGGACGAAACTGGCGCGGCTTCTTTTCTTCTACCCTGATGATGTGCAGTCCTTCAGAGGTCTCCACGATGTCGCTGATGTCGCCGATCTGCAATGGAGAAATGGCTCGTTCAATAGGAGGATGCAGTTCGCCTTGCCGGACCAAGCCGAGTTTGCCGCCGCGAGAGGCATTCGGGCCGTCTGAGCGCCGCAGCGCCAGATCTTCAAACTGCGCTCCCTGCTTGAGCCCGGCAAGAATATCCTTCGCCTTGGCTCGAGCCTCGGTCGTATCTTCCGGTCCTCGGATTCTAATGAGAATCTGACTCAGCGTGTATTCCTCCGGCAGAGCAAAGCGGTCTTGATGCTCCTGGTAGTAGCGTCGCATTTCCGATTCAGCCACCATGATGCCGCTCCGTACCTCGCGATCAACCACCTTCAGAAGCGTCAACTGGTCCTTCACGTCTTTGGCTTGTTGAGGATTCGAGACGTCGATCTTTTCGCCTTGCCGCTTCATCTCTTCCGCAGCTTGTTGGACTTCTTGATCCGAGACATCCACCCCCTTTTTTTGGGCGGCTTGCAACTGAAGTTTACGTTCGATCATCTTCGTGAGCGCCATGTATTCCGCCAATTTCAGGCGACGCGCCAATTCTTCTCCCTTGAACTGCTTCTTAATACGGACTTGTTCCGGCCCGATTTCGTGTTTCATTTCAGACAGCATGATCAGCTCTGTGTTGACGACGGCCACGATCCGATCTTCGAGATGCCCGCTCAGGACGGACGAGGCAAAGCCGCCGCACAAAAGACCGGTCAGCATGAGAAGAACGATCCCGCGCCGTCGCCATGCACCCTGGCGCCGACTCGGACAATCGGCATGCGCGGCCTCCGGTTGTCTTAAGAGCCGCGAGAATCGTTGATTGATGTGGGAGTACATCGTGAAACCCATGGAAAAGCCGGCGAGTCACCGGCGCCATTCTACACGATCTGTTCCGATCTTGAGGAGTGCCAAGACTCGGTCTCACTCTGCGGGAACCATGGAATACAGATAAACCGGCAGGAAATCCTTCTACTGAATCGACGAGCTCGAGCGAGGACCGGTATCGTCCATGACATGCCCCGAGGCATCTGCGAGACGGATGCTCGCGCCGGCTCGTAATTCCGACACCACATCGTCGAGCCGCTTTCTGCGCTTTTCCGCAAACAACTCCTGTCGAAGCCGTTCACGCGTCGCTTGATCCGCTTGTAGGGTCTCTTTGTCGAGGGGGCTGACCATGACGAGATAATAGCCCTGGTCGGTTTTAATAGGCTCGCTGACCATCCCGGGCCTGAGCGTAGGAATCACCGCTTCGACATCCGGCACGACCACGCCTTTACGGTAGGGCCCGAGATCTCCGCCCTTGGCCTTCGACTTCTCATCGATGGAATACCGATGCGCATACTTCGCAAAATCACCGCCCATCTCCACTTGCTTTTTCAGATCTTTCGCAGCCGGCAAGTTGGACAAGAGCATTTGGGAGATCTGCACTTTCCAAGGGCCGAGCAACTCTCGGGCATGCTGCGCATAGTAGGCGTCCAGTTCTTCCTTCGATACCTCGATCTTCGTTCTGATCTTGTCTTTCAGCAACTCGTCGAGAATCTGCTGCTCTTTGTAACGTTGGGTGCGCTCCCTGATGCTTTGGTACTGATCGATCCCCTGCTTGCGGGCTTCCTGCATCAGAAGTTCCCGCGTGATGAGATCGTCGAGAAATTTTCGTTTCCCTCCTTCCTTCTCATAGCGGGATCGGGTGGCTTCAGCCAATTCCGCCCATCGAAAATCGAACTCGTCCTGCGTGATGGGCCGCCCATTGATCAGCACGACGACGTTTTCCTGTGGCGGAGGCGTGCACGCGGTGACAGCGCCGAGCAGTAGCCCGAGGAGAAGGCTCAGACTCAATAGGAACCGACCGGACACGAACGCTAACGGACTGAGGGGGGTGGTACGGAAGGAACGCGGCACGTCATCTCCGGCATGTGTCAACATCTTCCTAAGCTGTGTTGGTACCATAGACTCCAAGGCTTTGCAAGGCTGCGTTGAGTTCCGAAAAGATGTTGGACCAGTCTTGATGCGGCATTTGGAGTTCGAACGAGAGAGGCGAGAGTAACCGCAGGCGCTTTGGGTAACGATCCATCAACCGGCGAATTCCCGGCTCCGGCACCTGCGCTTGGGGATCGAAGGCGACGATCACGGAATGGGTTTTCACCTCGACGGAAGCCAGTCGCAGGGTTTTGGCCAGCAATCGGATTTCCATCACCTCGAAGAGTCGCTCCACCGGTTCCGGAATCAACCCATACCGGTCCTGAATCTCGCCGTGCAACAGCGCCAGATCGCCGATCTGCCGGCACGAGGACAACCGCTTGTAGAGCGACAGGCGTTGATGGGCATCGGCCACATACTCTTCTGGAATATAGGCGGAGATGTTCAGGCGCAGACTGGGATCGGGCTCCTCTTCGACGACATGCCCCTTCAGGCGCTGCACAGCTTGTTCCACCATTTGCATGTAGAGATCGAGTCCCACCGCGGCAATGTGTCCTGACTGCTGCTTGCCGAGTAAATTCCCGGCGCCGCGGATCTCCAGGTCGGCCGCAGCAATACGGAAGCCGGAGCCCAGCTCTGTAAATTCTTGAATCGCCGTCAGTCGTTTCTGGGCGTCTCCGGTCAGCGCGCCTTCGTCGGAGACGAGGAAGTAGGCATAGGCTTGGTCGCCGGCGCGGCCCACGCGACCGCGAAGCTGATACAACTGGGCCAGACCGAACGTATCCGCGCGGTTGACCAGGATCGTGTTTGCATTCGGCACGTCCAAGCCGGACTGAATGATCGCCGAGGCGATTAAGACATCCGCTTCCCGACGAAAGAACTTCAGCATGACGGATTCCAGCAGTTTGGAATCCATCTGGCCGTGAGCCATCACGATCCGCGCTTCGGGGACCAACTCGCGCAGCCAGCTCCCCATGCGCTCCATCGTCTCCACTCGATTGTGCACGAAATAGACTTGTCCACTGCGCCCCAACTCCCGCACGATGGCTTCTCGGATCACAGTGTCTTTGAAACGGAGCACCTGAGTACGAATGGCGAGGCGACCGGCCGGCGCGGTTTCGATGACCGACAGATCCCGGACGCTCGACATCGCCATCTGCAAGGTGCGTGGGATCGGCGTGGCGGTGAGGGTCAGCACATCGACCTGTGTACGGAGTTGCTTCAGCCGTTCTTTGTGGCGGACCCCGAACCACTGTTCTTCATCGATGATAACCAGCCCCAAATCGCGGAACTGCACATCCTTCTGGAGCAGACGATGAGTTCCAATCACGACATCCACGGCGCCGGCGGCCACATCCTTCACGATCGCCTTGGCTTCCTTCGCCGACTGAAAGCGCGAGAGCAACGCCACCCGCGCCGGGAACGGCGCGAAGCGTTGGGAAAAATTCTCGAAATGCTGATGGGCTAATAACGTCGTGGGGACGAGGACGGCTACTTGACGGTTGTTTTCGACGGCCTTGAACGCGGCGCGCATGGCGACCTCGGTCTTGCCGTACCCCACATCCCCGCAGACCAGCCGATCCATCGGTTTGGTCGATTCCATGTCCTGCTTGATCTCGTCGATGGCACGGAGTTGATCGGCGGTTTCTTCGTATTCAAACGCCGCCTCGAATTCATGCATGAAGGTGCTGTCCCCCCCATAGGTGTTCCGCTGGACCAACTCGCGGTTGGCATGAAGGTCGATGAGCTCTTCAGCCATCTCTTCGATATCTTTTTTTACGCGCGCGGTCGTTTTGGCCCACTGGGTGCCGCCCAATCGGTCCAATCTCGGCCCATGCCCGTCGGCGCCGCCATATCGCTGGACTTGGTTAAGGCGATCCAACGGCACGTAGAGTTTGTCGCCGCCGGCAAATTCCAGGATGAGATAATCGCTGTCGAAGTCTTGAACGGAGAGACGGCGAAGACCTTGGTACCTGCCGATCCCGTGCTGGACATGCACCACATAATCTCCGACATTGAGATCTTCCAGCGACGAGAGAAAGGTGGCGGCTTTGCTCTTGGGTTGCGGCTTGTGACGGGCGGTCTTGGCAAAGAGTTCTTCCTCGGTAATCAGGGCGATCTGAAACTCGGCGGACACGAAGCCCGCGGAAAGATCTCCATGGAGCACGGAGAAGGGCGGTTTGGTAGGGACTGTCGAAGTCCACGCGTGCGGTTTCCACGGCATGGCGGGCAGATCATGTTCGCCGAACAGCGCGATGAGACGATCCACTTGGCCTCGACTTCGAGCCACGAGTACGACACGGCCGGCGCTACGAAACTTGTCGAGGATCTGAAGAGTCTCGCTGAACGGCGTCCCTCGCGTCGCTAAACCGACACTAGCGGGCGTGTGGGCTGGAAACGTCAGGACCGGGCGCCACGATGCGTCGGCCGGCGCGACCGGCTCCAAGGCCACACAGGGCCACGCCTTGATGTGATCGAGGATCGTCGTCCACAACAAAAAGAGCCGGTCTGGATTGGGATAAGCCTCCGTCTCATTGCGGTCCAAGTGCCGCAGATAGCCTTCTTCGATGTCCGTCCAACAATCTGTGGCCTTCTTGTGCAAGGCATCGGGCTGATCCAGGGCCAGCAGCGGCGGACTCGGAAAGTAGTCCAGGAGCGTGTCCATTCTCGGGTAGACCGCAGGGCTCCGCCATTCGGCGTCGGGGGAAAGAGGAGCAAGCGCTTCTTCGGCGCCCGCAGGATGAATCAGTTCTCGCGCCGGCAGCACCCAGGCGTGGTCCAGTCTTGCAGTGGATTTTTGTGATGCGGTGTCGAACAACCTGATGGATTCGATCGTATCGCCGAGGAACTCCACGCGGAGCGGGTCGCTGTAGGCGGTGGAATAAATGTCGATGATCCCACCTCGAATGCTGAATTCTCCAGGGATGTCGACCACGGACACCCGCCGATAGCCGGCTCGCAGCAGGCCCGACGTCAGGGCTTCCCGTTCCAGCGTTGCGCCGGGTTTTAGTTGGAGACAGGCCTGAGCAAACACCTCGCGTGGCAGCACCCGCTGGATCAGAGCCGGGACGGACACCACGAGCATCGTGCGGGCCTGCTGAGTCAATCGATGAAGCGTGCGCATGCGTCGGCCGATCAGGTCGACCGAGGGCGCGGTGAATTCGTAGGGAAGCGTCTCCCATTCCGGGAAGAGGGCGATGGCTTCCTGGGATAACCCGAGCAACCCGTGGAAGAAACGGAGATCTTGATAGAGCCGTTCCGCAGCGTCATCCGTGGAGGTCACAATGAGCCAGGACCGTTCGTTTCTAGGCGCTCGAGGCTCCGTTCCTCCCTGAGTCAGCAACGTGAGTGCGAAGCAGGCTGTGGAGCCATGCAAGCCGATCAGACAAGGTCGCCCGCCCGCCTGCTGCAGCGACTCACGAATGGGAGATAGAAAGTGATCGAAATGTGAGGGGGAGGTCGGCACGATGATGCTTATGGTTGAACGCCTCGAATTTTCTCGACGAGGGCTGTCGTGGACACGTCAGGAATCAGCGGAATGGTCTGTACTCGGCCGCCCCGCGCTTCGACCGTCGCTCGGCCGACGATGCGATCGAGGGCCCAATCCCCGCCTTTCACGAGCACATCGGGTTGGAGCGCGACAATCAATTGTTCGGGGTCAGGTTCAGGGAACAGGATCACATGATCAACGCAACTCAGGGCAGACAGAACCTCAGCCCGCTGCGCTTCCGGCACGATCGGACGGTCTGAACCCTTGTTGAGGCTTCGAACGGAGGCATCTGTGTTCACGCCCACTATGAGGACATCCCCCAACGCGCGAGCGGCTTGTAGGTATCGGGTATGGCCGATGTGCATCAAATCAAAG
>JBQTHT010000237.1:0-6833 GCA_052389595.1 Nitrospiraceae bacterium | reverse complement strand
CTCGTGGTGCTGCCGGTGCTCTATCGGTGGGTGGAACAGCGGATCGAGCAGGCGGCGCGACGTGGAGTAGCTGCACGCACACCGACTTCTGACAGGGAGGTGGCACCATGAGGCTCAATCGTCGTGGCTATCTTCGGTGGTTCTTCCTGATCATGATACTTATAAGTCTCGCTCCTGGCGCGATAAGCGGCTGCGTTGAGATACCCTCTTCTCGCCACGTCACTGCCGAGCAGTCACTACTAGGCAAATCCGAGTCGGAGGTCCTGGCCTGCGCGGGGGTACCGCGGACGATCTCGTCACAGGATGGCCTAAGCGTCCTGACCTATTACAAAGAGGGAGGATTACTCGAAGAGTCATTCCCTGTAACCAAAGGCAGCCGCCCCGAGGGCGTGCGCCACGGATGCACAGCGCTGGTGATTCTGCAGCATGACCGCATGAGCCACCGTCAAGAGGTGTGTAAATGGGTTTCAGGCGGCGGTCCTCTCCGGCTGATGGGTCCCCTCACTCTCCACGCGTCCTGACTTTGTCATGGCCCCATCTTTGAACGTGATGCCGGCGGCCACCAGCGGCAACAGCTCCGGCGCGTTCAGCTTCCTCCACGACGTCTCGGCGACCCGGAGCATCTTCCAGATGATCGCCTCGTTCCCACAAGCGCACTGGCGCCATCTGGCATACGTGGGAATGGTGATCTCTTCCCACACTTTCGAGCAGACCTGAAAATCATCCGGAACCTGCCTGGCATAATGAGCCAGTTGACCGGTCGTCGCTCGTCGATAAAATGTATGATCGATACCCACAGTACGAAAGATTGGAGCGGCAAGATATTGACAGCTCGTATATTCTGCCAAGCATCTTTCGAGAATCGACCCGGCAAGTAAGACTGTTGATACACTAGTCCTTGCCAGCCGTCATAGGCCCACGAACTGGTCCCGAAGCGAATGTGGTGACGCTCGACATTCATCACAAGTTCTTCCGTGGCTCCATTATCGTCGCACAACGCCTTGACTTCAAAGCGGTCTTCACTCAGACTTCGCTGATGCGCGACGCGACGGAAATGGAATTGCTCGATCATTTATCCGAGCGGGCCGGCATTGCCGCCGACTATTACGATATCGCAGGCGTGCGGCACGTTACTTCGGATGACACCAAGCGCGCAATCCTCGCTGCGATGGGGATACAAGCTGATTCGAAGGACGCGTTAGCCGCTGCGTTAAAGGCGTGGGAGGAAACTCCATGGCGCCAATTCTGCGACCCAGTCCTCATCATCCGGGAGGGCGATGCCTCCGCAAGATGGTCTTGTCGTTTGCAGATGGATGAAGGTAAAGAGCGCGCGCTGCGTCTGCAATGGGAAGTGCGCGACGAAGGAAACGAGATTATCCGGCAAGGAGAAGCCGGTCCAGGGTTGGTCGCCAGTGGGGTTCGGTTTGTGGACGGACGTCGTCACGTCCGTCTCGAAATCGCTGCCCCAGAGGGACTGCCGATAGGCTATTACCACTACACCGTGAGTGGTGATGGTCCGCTCGCCTTAACACCGCGAAGGGTTCGCCTCATCGTCGCTCCACTTCATTGTTATGTTCCCTCTCAGTTTGGTGAGGGGCGTCGCTATTGGGGAGTGGCGCTCCAGTTGTATTCCGTTCGGTCTCAATCCAACTGGGGCGTAGGCGATTTTAGCGACCTCCGAAGAATTCTAGATTGGGCGGCGACTGAGCTTGGGGCGGGAATCGTGGGCCTGAATCCGCTTCATGCATTGAAGAATATGAGCCCCCACCATATCAGCCCCTATTCTCCGAATAGCCGGCTCTATCTGAACGAAATCTATATCGATGTGGAACGGCTTCCCGAATTCCACGCTTCCGAGGACGCTCGGCGTCTACTCAACGATCCAGAGTTCCAGCTCAAATTGAACGGATGTAAAAAGAGTGACCGCGTCGATTATGATGCGGTGGCTGCTGCAAAACGCACCATGCTGGACCTCTCTTACCGGCAGTTTTTGCGAGACCACTACACCGGGGACGAGCCGGATATAAAACCTCGCACTCCCCGGGGATGGCTCTTAGATCGGTATATTCGAGAAGAAGGAAGCTCCCTCGAATTGTTCGCGATTTTCCAGGCACTCGATGACGATCGTCGACAAGTTCAGTCACGGTCGACGGTCTGGCCGGAATGGCCACAGCAATATCGGTCTCCCGACGGCGGTGCAGTTCGTGAGTTTGCGCGACGGCATCGAAAACGCGTGCGGTTTTTTCAGTATGTGCAGTGGGTAGCTGCGGGGCAACTCAAGGAACTCGCCACGCAAGCCGATCGGCTGCGGATGCCCATCGGGCTGTATCAGGATCTTGCTCTCGGGGGTAATCGCTGTGGCGCCGATGGATGGATGTTCCAAGATATCCTCTCTCTGGGCGCCGAATGTGGGGCTCCACCTGATGCGTTCGCACCGGAAGGTCAGAATTGGGGGTTGCCGCCGATCAATCCGATTCGTCTGCGCGCCACCGGTTACGAAGTGTTTATCCGGCTCCTTCGCAATAATCTTCGATACGGAGGGGCGATCCGAGTGGATCATGTCATGGCTCTGTTCCGCCTCTTTTGGATTCCGCACGGGACGTCGGCCTCGGCGGGAACCTACGTGCACTACCCCTTCGAGGATCTGCTAGCCATCCTTGCCTTGGAAAGCGTCCGATCACGGACGCTCGTCATAGGAGAGGATTTGGGAACGGTCCCGGATTGGGTTCGCGAGAAACTGACTCAAGCCAAGATCTTATCCTACCGGGTTTTCTACTTCGAACGAACCTGGGACGGCATGTGGAAAGCTCCTCGGGAATACCCTGAGCAATCGTTGGCTGTCGCCACTACGCACGACCTCCCTACGCTCAGTGGTTTCTGGTCCGGTGAAGATATACACGTGCGAGCAGGCCTCGGCTGTTATGCAGATGAGCAGGCACGGCAGCGGGCATTGGAAGAACGCGACCGCGACAAAAAGAAGATTCTGAGCGCACTGAAAGTCGAAGGATTGTTGCCGGAAGGAATCACGGAGGATCTTGAAACCGCTCCGGTCATGACACCGGCGCTTTGCCAGGCAGTGCATGCGTATTTGGGGCGCACGTCGTCCTGGATCGTCCTGGCGAATCTAGAAGATAGTCTTGGGGAGCTGGCGCAGACGAATATGCCGGGCACTGTGGACAGCCATCCCAACTGGTCAAGGAAGTTGTCTCTGAGCATGGAGGACATTGCCGGGGATGATCGGGTGCGAAAGCTGGGGACGGTCTTAGATTCGCTACGCTCTTTTGGGTAAAAGTCTTCAAAGTCGTGATCCGTCGATGAACAAACGGAACCGTGTCGTCCTCATCATCGCGGGAACTCTGTTTCTTGTGATCGTGGTGACTGAGATCTTCGTGCCGGCCAACGTGGTCGGCGCTTATGGATTTGTTCTCCCGATCCTGCTGGTCGCGACGAGTCGAAACCGGAAGTTGATGTACCTCACCGTGGCGCTGTGCATTCTTGCCACCTATATCGGCTTGCTGCGGCCGACCAAACCCGGAAGATTCGTCTCCGCCTTGATCAATCGGACGGTGGTGGTCTGTGTGTTAGGCGGTGTCGCGTATATCGGAATGACATGGGAAGAACGGAAAGCGCGAGAGGAGGCGGCAAGAGCCGCCTTGGCATTGCAGACGGAGAATCTTCTTCGAGCGAACGCTCAACTGAGCGACATTAGGGATCAACTGAATCGTTCTGAACGACTGGCCGCCGTGGGCCAACTGGTGGCCTCCGTAGCACATGAGGTTGGAACTCCTCTTCATTCAATCGCGTGGCATGTGCAGGCGTTAGGCGAGGAGCCGGCCGCAACCCCGGAAATGAAAAAACGGATTGGGGTGATCGATGAACAGATCGATCGAGTGGTGCGAATCATTCAGGAATTGTTGTCGTCTACCAGACAACGGAAACCTGAACCGGTGTGGTTACCCGTCGAGAAACTGGTGCAACCCGTCGCCTCGCTGATGCGGCCGGGCTATCAAGCCAAAGGGGTCTCGATTCAAGTCGACGCACCGTCAAGCGGCCATCTGGTGTGGGCGGACGCGGAAAAGCTGCAACAGGTCTTGGTCAACCTTCTGACCAATGCCTTAGCCGCGACACCGGCCGGTGGCGCCGTGTCGGTTCTCGTCGAACCCCGTCTGATGTCCGGAGACGAAGCGGAGCGGTGGAAACAGACCGGCCGGCCGCCGATCGACATCATGTTGCTGCTCACCGTGACCGATACCGGCTGCGGGATGCCGAAAGAAGATCTTCAGCGGGCCTTTGAGCCATTTTTCACGACCAAGGCAATCGGCAAAGGGACTGGATTGGGACTTTTTCTCAGTCATGAGACCATTCTGGCGCACGGTGGAAGTTTGTCCATTGAAAGTGAAGTGGGACAAGGCACCAAAGTCGTGATCGCTTTGCCGGGATTGAAGGAACAGCCGGTGGGAGTGGTGTAGGAGAACTCTATGCCTCCGATGCCGAAAATCCTGGTTGTGGATGACGATGTGGTCGCGCGGGATCTCTTGGCCGAGGCGCTCAAGAAAGAGGGATACGACGTGGAGGCGCTCTCGAATGGCGAGCAGGCGATCGAGCATGGAAAGAATCAGCGCGTGGAGCTGGTCTTGACTGATATACGGATGGGAACCGTCGACGGACTGACGGTCCTTCGGGAGTTTAAGCGAATGAGTCCCGGCACCTCGATCGTGCTGCTGACCGCCTTCGGCTCGTTGGAAGGCGCTATCGAGGCCATTAAGCAAGGCGCGTATGATTACTTGGCGAAGCCGTTCAAAAAGGAGGAGGTCAAACTCGTCGTCCAGCGGAGTTTGGAACATTGCCGCCTGGTGCGGGAAAATGCCCGGTTCCGGCAAGAGTTGGAGGGGCGGGAGGAATGGTCGCAGCTGGTAGGCAGCAGCCCGGCGATGCTGGAAGTGTATAAACTCGTCGCGAGAGTTGCGGAGGGTCGGAGTACCGTTTTGCTGGAAGGCGAAAGCGGAACGGGCAAGGAATTAATCGCCAAGGCCATCCACGCCAATAGCCCGCGGCGCGAACGTCCCTTTATCCCCGTGAATTGCGCGGCATTGCCGGATACGCTGCTGGAGTCTGAGATGTTCGGCTATGAAAAAGGGGCGTTCACCGGCGCGACTGGCGTCAAGGCGGGACTGTTCGAAGCGGCTGACGGGGGTACCTTATTTCTAGACGAGATCGGCGATCTCGGCCAGGCGCTCCAGGTCAAACTGTTGCGAATCATGCAGGATCAGGAAGTACGTCGTGTGGGAGCCACGAGCTCGATTAAAGTCGATGTGCGGATTGTCGCCGCCACGAATCGCGATCTGACGGGGCTCGTGAAAGAAGGAAAATTTCGAGATGACCTCTATTATCGTCTGAACGTCGTACGAATCGTCTTGCCGTCGCTGGCCGAACGTCGAGATGATATCCCCACACTCGCGCACCATTTCCTGCAGAAATATGTCGGAGGAGTAGACCATCACGTCAAAGGATTTCTACCCGATACCATGGCCCTCCTTCAGCGCTATCGATGGCCCGGGAATGTGAGGGAGTTGGAAAATGCGATCGAACGGGCAGTCTCGCTGAGTCACGGGCCGCTCGTGATGCCAGAAGACTTACCGGAGGTTATTCGCCAACCTCAGCAGGAAATTCATGAGCACGTATCGGCAAAGGGAGCAGAACCGAACGAAGCCATGCTCACCCTCGATGAAGTGGAAAAACGACATTTGATGAGGGTGCTGAAGGAAACAAAGGGCAACAAAGTCAAAGCAGCCAAAATCCTGGGGATCGATCGGCGCACGCTGTATCGCATGGCAGAGCGGTTTGGCCTTGATCTGGGGGAAGAAGCTGAGGGGTAAAAAGAAAGTTTTGAGTGCTGAGTTATGAGTTTGTTTAGCTGTTTCTAGACCGATACAACTCTAGACTCAGCGCTTAAGACCCATAACTCGCCGACTACAACAGCTTGAGTTCGTTCTTGATCAGTCGGAGTTGATTGGCGGCGCTCTGAGGCAAGGCCGTCGGTGATTCTTCCCACGCGGTAAACAGACCGTCTTTGTCTTCGTGGGTGACAAGGATCTTGAGGTGGGTGGCGGTTTCCTCCTCCGGCGTCAGGGTCGCGTCCACCCGGCTGCGGGTGGTGCCGAACCGCCAGCGAAGCAGCCAATCCCAGGGACCGGAAGTTTCATCCCGATATCCGGTAGTCAGATGACGTGATTCGTCTTCTTTCACGGTGTAGCCGCCTGTTGTCAACACGTCTACCACAGCCGTCCTCACTCGCTCCAGGGGCAAGGGGAGCGTGGTTTCAATGAGATCGAGTTCCTGCTGATGTTGGGCGCCGGCACAGGCGAACAGCAAGCCTGAGACAGTCACTATCAGGAGACTCGCACGGGACCGATCGTCACGGCGCATCATAGGCCGCTCTCCGGAAATCACTTTCTCAATCGATAAACAAGGTGAGTATCCGTCTGGGCCACGCCTTCAATGGCGTGAATCTTCGCGAGCACTAATTGGGTTAAGGCATCCTGATCCGCGACCTCGACGATCGCAAAGATATCCGGTTTTCCCCAGCACGGGTCAATGGTTTTGATCTCCTTAATCTCTGCCAGCGCTTTGACCACATCTCCAGTTTGTCCAGGCAACACGTTGATTAAGACATAGGCCCGGTCTGACATATGGTGTTCTCCGTGATGTTCGCTTGTCCGCTGTCGGAATAGCTGTTGCTAGAACGGGTGAAGAAAGTAGCGGATACGCTGGTAGGAAGTCAATATTGCAGGATAAGAATGTGTGGCTATTTAGGAGCGATCAGCACTTCCACC
>JBQTHT010000236.1:0-46614 GCA_052389595.1 Nitrospiraceae bacterium | reverse complement strand
GCTGGGCTGACCCTCGTGCTCCCAGAGCGCGCACGATCAGAAAGTGCTCGCTCGATAGGCGCCGTGAGGATCACCCCAGCCACTCATTCAGGAGATGATGCGATGTACAGAACGCGCGCGATGAAGCTGTGCGCGTTCGATGCGCGCAGTAAAGGGCAGGCCGGCCACCCTCCACTGTGCTGTGAAGTGTTGAGCGAGTGATCATTTTGGAGAACGCGGGTGGAGGACTTGTGGCCGGCATGACGTTGCGGGGTCTTATACAGTTCCGTACAAGACCCCGGGGGGCAGAGGAACCCAACAGAATCTCGGAAATTTATCTTGGACTGAGGCGCTAGTCCCGGCAGGATATCGCACGGGTCTTATCCAAACATCCCAAGACAAGCGGCATCTTATACGGAACCAGATAATACATAGTTACCCGACACCGAGCGAACCTTTCGTGGAAGACTGCCGCTAATGTCTCCGGGCGGATAGAACTACAGTTCGTGGCGGACTTCACTGAAGGAGTGGTCCGTTCCTTCCAAAAACCTTCGAATGGTGGGAGGGGCCAGCCAGCATCGCGATGGCTCTGCGCACGTCGCCGAGCATCCTTTGATTGATGGTGCGGGATCTGAGAGCACAAGGACAGGGTGGCAACAGCAACTGTCTTGAACTGTCAAGCGCAGTGCGCCAGGTCCATCCGCCACGAGGTCCGCTGTTTCAGCATCGCGTTTAGAATGACTAACAGTTTCCGCATGCAGGCGATGAGCGCGACTTTCTTCGCTTTCCCCGCCGCACACAAGCGGTGATAGAAGACCCGAATCACGGGATTACAGCGGGTGGCCACCAGGGTCGCCATATAGAGCGTCGCCCGGATCTGCCGGCCGCCCCAGACCGTCCGCTTGCCGCGCCATGTGCCACTATCCCGATTGAGTGGAGCCACGCCCGCCAGCGCCGCGATCTGCTTGCCGGTCAACGTCCCGAGCTCCGGCAGATTGGCGAGCAACGTCATCGTCATCACTGGCCCCACGCCGGGCGTGCTTCGCAACAGCTCCTCCTTCTCTCGCCAGACGGGACTCTCGCGAATGGCCTGTGCGAGATCGTCATCCGTGTGGGCCACTTCCCGTTCGAGCCAGCGCACGTGCGCCGGCACACGCTTGCGCACCGGGGTGCGGGCACTCGCCAGCCGGTTCTTCTCCGCCGTCCCCATCTCGATGAGCTGTCGCCGCCGCGTCAGGATGGCCGCCAGCCGCTGGGTCTGCTCATCCGGCAGCGGGCGGACCGGAGGCCGTATCACCTCGGCAAAATGCGCCAGCGTCTGCGCATCTAGCGCATCCGTCTTGGCTAGCCGCCCCGTCGCCTTGGCAAAGTCACGCACCTGACGCGGATTCACCACGACCACCGGCAGGCCTGCCGTGGCCAACAAGCCCGTGAGCGGCAGTTCCAGGCCGCCGGTGGCTTCCAGCACCACCAGTGTCGGCGAGACGAATCGCAACTGCGCCAGCACTTGTGTGCAGCCCGCCTCATCATTGGCAGCCGTGAACCGCCCTGCCGGCCGAATCGCCACGTCCAACTGCGCTTTGGAGACATCCATTCCGACGAAGACCGGTGTCTGCCTCATCCTCGCCTCCTGTGTGGCCCGACCTTGCATTGATACGGGCTCATGGCCCCAGCAACTGTACGGGCTCTCGTGTGTGAGGGCATGACGACCCAGGCTGTCGCTCGGTCTCTCACGACCGCGGACCCGACGGTCTATCATGCCCTGGTTGATGATGCGCGGTATCATGGCCAGCCTTGCCCAAAGATACAAGGACCCGCGATCACTTCCTCTTCTTTTTTCCCCCCACTTCCTTTAAGATAGTGCCATCATGTGTTCTTCGAATCTGGCAGGCTGTGGAAAACCCACTTCGATGCCTATTCATGGGAAAAGCCAGCAGTGGGCACGCTGATTTCAGGACACCTTGCAGGATGTTCAAAAAGGTTGCCCAGCGCGGCCGCAGCGAGCGCTGAGGCGAGACGTACTCTCAGTACGTTGAGCCTTTGAGCGACGCGAGAACAAAGCTGGCTGCCTTTTTCAACATCCTGCTGCTAGAGGCTCTAGCGGATGCGGGCTAAGACCAGCTTTTCCTGTCAGTCGTGCGGCCACCAGTCGCCTCGGTGGGTGGGACGCTGTCCCGACTGCGGCGGCTGGAACACAATGAAAGAAGAGCGGATGGCCTCCACCGGTAAAGGCTGTCCCCCCGCTCTGAAACACGCTGTCTCCAAAGCCACTCCAATCGGTGATATCGAAATTGTCGGCGAGCATCGCCGCTGCACCGGTATTGGAGAATTCGATCGGGTCCTGGGCGGGGGCGTGATTCCGGGTTCCGTCATTCTCATCGGCGGGGACCCCGGCATTGGGAAAACGACTCTTTTGCTACAAGCACTCTCACGGCTCTCTTCCGCCGAAGAACAAGTGCTGTATGTGTCCGGCGAAGAATCCCCCCGGCAGATCAAGATGCGCGCACAGCGGTTGGAGGTCGAAACTCCTCAACTGTTGGTGCTAGCCGAAACGTCTCTCGAAGAGATTCTGAAAGCCGTTCAAGACTTGCAGCCGGCCGCCCTCGTCGTGGATTCGATTCAGACGGTCTACACAGACCAACTCATGTCGGCGCCCGGCAGCATCAGCCAAGTTCAGGAGGTTGCCGGCCAACTCATGTGGTTGGCTAAACGAAGCGG
Source organism: Nitrospiraceae bacterium (assembly GCA_052389595.1). Classification (GTDB taxonomy): domain Bacteria; phylum Nitrospirota; class Nitrospiria; order Nitrospirales; family Nitrospiraceae; genus JBQTHT01. The sequence goes on along the minus strand of JBQTHT010000236.1, from coordinate 43,917 downwards.
TGTGCCGGTGTTTATTATCGGTCACGTGACGAAGGAGGGCGCGATCGCCGGCCCTCGCCTGTTGGAGCATATCGTCGATACGGTTCTGTATTTCGAAGGCGACAAAGGACACAGCTATCGAATTTTGCGAGCGGTCAAGAATCGCTTCGGCTCCACCAACGAAATTGGCGTGTTTGAAATGAAGGACACCGGCTTGGAGGAGGTTGGAAATCCATCCGAGCTGTTCCTGGCCGAGCGACCGCAGCACAGCGCCGGCTCCGTCGTCGTCTCCAGCCTTGAGGGGACGCGGCCTATCCTGGTGGAGCTGCAGGCTCTTGTATCGTCCACGAGTTATGCGATGCCCAAGCGTATGGCAAATGGCGTAGAGCTGAATCGTGTGTCGCTGCTTCTGGCGGTGATGGAAAAGCGGCTGGGACTGCACCTCTCGGGGCAGGATGTCTATATCAATGTGGTAGGCGGGATGCAAATCGACGAGCCGGCGATTGATTTGGGGATTGTGACGGCAGTCACATCTAGTTTGCGCGAGACCCCAATCGACCACGGCACGCTGGTGATGGGTGAAGTTGGACTCGGAGGGGAAGTGCGGGCGATCAGCCAGGCCGATCTGCGTATTCGCGAAGCTACCAAAATGGGCTTTCGCCGGTGCCTACTGCCGGAGCGGAATCTGGCGAAACTTGAACCTGTTAACGGTATGGAACTGATTGGCATTCACGAAGTCGGAGAGGCTTTGGATGCAGTCTTGGCGTAACGGCAACAGTAAAGAGAAAACAGTAACAAATAGGAAGCTCCGAACGGTTGCCCTTTGCCTTTTGACTTGTTACGTGAGCGCCGCCGGTTGTGCGTTGTTCACTTCGCATGAGGAGGGGCAGCTCCAGCAGGCAACGGTTGGTGAATTGACGGCCCTCTTGAAGGAACGGGAAGCGGCCGTGCAAACGATGAAGGGATTGTTCACGGCGAAAATCAAAGGGGGTATGCTCCCGATCGCGCAACGCGTGGAAGGGGCCATGTATTATCGCCGTCCCGATGCCATGCGACTTCAGGGATTTACCGCCTTGGGCGGGGAGTTATTTGAGTTCGTCGTTGCCGAGCAAGGGTATCGATTGCGCCTGCCGACGATGGGGCGAGAGTTGGCCGGCCGGCCCGATGAGATGGATAAAATGGGAAAGATCGCTCGACCGTTCCAGCTCAGTATGTGGGCGATGAATGGAGTAGTAGGAACGACAGCGATCGCACAGCATGAGCGAGCCGTGCTGGCGGAGGACGGCGACCGTTATCGATTGGATGTCTTTACGCGGGCAGACTCGGGCGGCGCCGAGACCAATCCCACCCGGCGCATTTGGTTTGATCGTCGGATGCTCTTGGTCGTACAGGAAGATCGTCTTTCAGCGAAAGGCGAAGTCGAGGCGGTGATGTACTTCGATGATTGTCGGCCGAGAGGGGAGCCTGTCGGCCGTCTGCTCTCCAATGGCGAACCTTCGGTCGATTCTCGTCTGCTGCGGCCGTTCAAAATTCGAATGGAGGACGGGCAGGGACAGGGAAGTCTCCAGCTCACTTTTCACGAAATCGTGCCTAATGCTCAATTGAAAGCCGCTGATTTAGGAAGCGTTTAGCGTGAAAATTCTCGCCGTCGAAACCGCAACCGCATGGCAGAGCGTGGCCATTCTTGGTGGGAAGTCCGTCGTCGCCAGATTGGATCGGGATGCTCAAGGTTCCCACGCCAGATGCTTGCTGCCCGCCATCGATCGGCTCTTGACCTCAAGCGGTTTGCGACTGACAGAATTGGATGGACTTGCTGTCTCAATTGGGCCCGGCTCGTTTACCGGCCTCCGAGTCGGTTTAGCGACTATGTTGGGCTTCCGCACGGTGACCGGCCTGCCCCTGGTGGTGGTGCCGACCTTAGAAGCAATGGCATGGAACCTGCGCGGGACAGCTTTTGCGCTGTGCCCGATCATCAAAAGTCGAACCGGAGAAGTGTACTGGGGGCTGTATCAATGGACCGATTCTGAAACGCTCGTGAAGATGGCTGATGAACGGGTCGGCTCACCGTCTGCAGTTGCGTCGGCGATTCACAGTCCGACCATCGTGTTCGGGGATGGATGGGAGGCCTACGCGGTGGACATTCGCCGGTGCGTAGGTGAGAGATCGGAGTTACTGATTGAATCACCGTCATCCAGAGCTCCGTCAGCCGTGAGCGTGGGATTGGCCGGGGTCAAGCGGCTGGTGAAGGGTGAGATTGCCGGGATAGGCGTGGCGCCTCTTTATGTGCAACGGTCGGAAGCCGAACTAAATTATGATCGCGGCGCGGCGATGGCCAGCCCATCGCGACTCGATAAGCGTTTGGCGCGCCGGCGAGCCCTGGCGCAATCCGGCCTCAAACGGACCGGCCCGCATGTGGATGGACGCTCGAGGAGGCGACGGAGCGTGACGTGATCGGAATGAAACACACCGTCATCGAGCCTGCGATCTTGGCCGATCTGCCCGATATTCTTCGGATCGAAGAGACTTGCTTCTCGGCGCCCTGGACGCGCAAAATGTTTGAAGCGGAGTTGCAAGGAAATAAATTCGCGCATTTCTTAATTGCGAGGCAATCTGAAACAGAACACGGCATTCCACGGATCGTCGGGTATCTCTCGTTTTGGGTCATCTTCGAGGAATTGCGGTTCATGAATCTGGCAGTGATCCAAGCCGCGCGGCGACAAGGCATCGCTCACGCATTGGTTGCTCAGGGTCTCGCGGTCGGGATGAGCGGCGGTGTTTCTCGGGCGGTATTGGAAGTGCGAGCATCGAACAGCGCCGCCTGTGCATTATATGAGGGGATAGGATTTCGCAAAACGTCGATTCGCACCGGCTATTACAGCAATCCTGTTGAGGATGCCGTGCTCATGGAAATGGAACCGGTGGTAGTGAAGCTGTCCCCCGCCGTTGCGTAATCGGGAGGCGTGTACGTATGCATGGTTCAAATCAGTAGCCCATCAACCAGGAGGTGTCATATGGTGACTGATGGTTCGATTGAGGAGCGGTTGCGCCGATCTGACCACGAGTTCAGGGAACTTGAAGAATCCCACCACCGGCTTGATGTGGAACTAACAGAACTGCAACGGCGACACGTCTTGACGCCGTCGGAGGAGCTTCTGAAAAAGCAGCTCCAGAAAGAGAAACTGGCCAAGAAAGATAAAATGGCCGAACTGATCCGGCACTATCGGGAACAACAGACGCACTCCACCACTCATTAGCGTCTGGTCCGGATCAACGCCGCGGAGACGCGAAAAGATCGGTTGCTGAGGCCGAACGAGTCATGTATGCCTGCCATCCTGCCACCGTTAACTGCCCATATCCAGACGATCAAGCGCCGGCTTGTGTTGATCGTAGCGACGGTGGCGGGAGCCTTCGCCCTGACCTTTGCCTACTCCGCTGAGATGGTGGCCTGGCTGAACCGACCGTTCCCCAATCAGTTAACGTTTTATAGTCCGACGGAGGCGCTGTTCGCATCGATCAAGGTGTCGCTTCTTGCCGGAGTCCTGGTTAGCTTGCCGGTTATTTTTTATCACTTCTGGAAATTCATTCAGCCGGCGTTGCTGCCTCGCGAGCACAAGTGGGCCATCCCGCTGTTTCTGCTGGCCGGTGGCCTCTTCGCGCTGGGCTTAGTGTTTTGCAATCTCATCATCCTGCCGCTGGTGATCGACTTTTTCGTCAGTTTTGGAATGGACCGCGACATTACGCCACAGCTCGCCGTCGGGACCTATATCGATTTCAACGTCAAATTCTTGCTGATCTTCGGATGCGCGTTTGAATTGCCGTTGGTGCTGACGCTTCTCTCGCGGGTGGGAATCGTATCGGCGCAGATATTGGCGCATTATCGAAAGCACGCCATCATGGCGGCGTTGATCCTGTCGGCGATTATCACGCCGGATGCCACGTTGTTTACCATGCTGTTGATGGCAATCCCCCTCATCATCCTTTACGAAGTCGGCATTCTGGGCGCGCGGCTGTTCGGCCGTTCTGCCGGAACGAAGGAGACTCCCTTAGTTGCCGATCCTGACATTCCGGTCGGCACAGCAGGTCACCGGGTCCGATAGCAGGATGTTCATCCGCCCGGCCTCATGCGCGTTCGCCGGAGTTGTGTTCGCCCATTCGCTTGCCCCACTGTGGAAGCCCGGGGTGAACAATCCTAAAAACTCGACAGGGGTTCCACATGAAACGCATCATCCTTCATAGTGCCTGCGCTCTTTTGACCCTAGTCCTCTTATCTACGAGCGGTACGGGCTCTGCCGCCACGCGTCCCTCTCAAAGACATGGATCGGCGGATGAACAAGTTCAGGCGCAACCGGCGGCCAGTATTCAGGCGCTCACGGTTGTTGGAAGAGAGACGGTGTATGCGGGATCGTTCGGTCTAGGAATCTTTCGTAGCGACGACCGAGGAAGATCCTGGGTAGCCGCGAACGCGGGCCTGACCGATTTCTTTGTGCTGTGTATGGCGACGGGCCAAAACGGTGTGGTGTATGCCGGGACGTTTCGGGGCGGCGTGTTTCGGTCGCAGGACAGCGGGAAGAGCTGGCATGCAGTGAACGCAGGATTGAAGCGATTGGAGATCAAAGCGTTGTTGGTTGCCTCGGAGGCCATTTATGCCGGCACCGGCGACGGCGTGTATAAGCTAAGTCAGGGGCGGGACCAATGGGCTGTCGTGACCTCCGGCCTGGATGATATTTTGGTGCACGCGTTGGCGAAAGCGGCTGACGGGACACTCTTTGCGGGAACATCCGGCAAAGGGGTGCTGCGTTACAAAGAGCCGGGGGCGGGTTGGATGCGACTCCGGCACGGACTCAAGGACCATGAGGGCATGATCGAAAATTTCATCCGCGTCTTGGCGATCGATAAACATCTCGGGTTGTATGCCGGCACCTTCGATGGTGGTGTGTTCCTGAGTGCGGACGGCGGCCAGACCTGGCGACCTATCAGCCGAGCGTTGCCGAATGACTCCATCCGCGGGATCCTGACGAACGAACGAGGAGTCATTGTCGGAACCGGACATGGAATTTTCAAAACCGTCGACCAGGGGCGGCAATGGATGCCGTTGAATAAAGGATTAGCCGCTATGTCCGTGCAGGTTCTGATTGATTCTGGAGAGGGCTCTCTTTATGCTGGCACCAGTTCGGGCGTTTTCCGCAGCGATGATGAGGGATTGAACTGGTTGGCGGTCAACGAAGGACTGCAGGGCGGCGCCGTGTCGCCCTTCCGATAACATGTCATGAAAGGATGAGCATGCCGGAACTGAGCGAGCAGACACGCGCTGTTATTAAGGTGACGGCGAAAGGTGAGGCGGTGGGCGAGATTGTGCTTAAGTTTTTCTCCGATGTGGCGCCGAACCATGTGCAGAACCTGGTCAAGTTGGCGAAGGAGGGATTTTATAACGGGACGACCTTCCATCGTGTGATTCCGGGATTCATGATTCAAGGCGGCGATCCCAACAGTAAGAATCCCGACCGTGCGAGCCACGGCACGGGAGGACCAGGCTATCGTGTCAAAGCCGAGTTTAACAGCAAACCCCACAAGCGCGGTACGCTGTCCATGGCCCGTTCCAACGATCCGGATAGCGCCGGCTCGCAATTTTTCATCTGCGTGGCCGACGCGAATTTTCTCGATTGGCAATATACGGTGTTCGGAGAGGTCACAACGGGGATGGATGTAGTGGATAAAGTTGTCAACATGAAGCGCGACGGCCGCGACAATCCGCTGGAGCGGGTCGAAATGACGGTCACCGTCACCGAGTGACGGAATGCAAAATTCACAATGTAAAATGAAAAGTGTGGAGAGAGGTGTTTTTGCATGTTGCGTTTTTCATTTTGCATTGATCTTCTCGGCCTGCACTATTCCGCAAGTTCCCTCTCGCATCGTCTATGAAGACCCCATCAATTTCGTTCGACTGGAGGAAAGTCCGACGTACCTTCCAGAATGGCCGCCGAGCCACCATAGTCATCCGAACGCCATCAGTCGCGACGACATGGAACGAATTCTTAAAGGATTGACGATTCAGGACCATCGCATCTGGCTTCAGCGCTGGATTCAAGGTGGAACGCCGACGCAAATCGTTCCAGCGTTTGGAGAGGAGGAGGTGGCCTTACTGGCGACCCAGTTGTCCGAGGCATTGGCCGAAGCGAAGCCCAACGAACGCGTGACTTATTACCTGAGTCGGCCGGAATCCTCAACCAAGCGAGTGGTCACGTCGGGTGGACTGTATCTGAAAGATAACGAGCTGCACTTCATACTTGGAAACTGGAAAATCACCTATGGGATTCCCTCTTACGGCATGATCTATGACCGGCGGTATCCGATGAGTCCGACAGCCGCCAAGGGGTTCGATCTGCTCTTTGACGTGCCGACGGCTGTCATCGCGCAGAAGAGCAGCATTTGGGATACTGTGCTGGCGAACAACAAAGACGAACTGATCCTCGATCTACAGAAAGTGTTTCCCGTGCCGGCGGTTGTGAATCCCCCCCTTTCAACGAACAGTCGGGTCTACCTCCAAGGAGTGGCCGATGCTGGTGGCATAGGCTAACGTGACCTCCGCGATCTTGTAATCGTACTGCGCCTCAGCCAGTTTCGTTTGTGCGCTTGTCAACGCAACCTCTGTCTGAGTCACTTCCACGATGCTGCCCAACCCAAGTTTGTACCGCTGCTTGGCTAACTGCAAAGCCTCCCGGGCCGTCTTGACCTGTTCTTCACCCAGTTTGATCTGTTGAGCGAAGGTGACCGTATCAAGATAGGCGTTCGTTACCTGTTGGGTTAAGGCCTGCTCGATATTGAGGCTCGCCGCGTCCGCCGCTTCTTTCTGCGCCTTGGCTTCACGGACTTGGTTTTCAATCAAAAAACCGGTGAACAACGGCATCGAGACAAATCCTCCGGCCGCCCACCACCCTCCGGTCTGGTTTATTTGCGATCGGCTCTGGTCATAGACCTGAAAGTCGCCTCCGCTCGCATAGGCTGAAACGGTGGGAAGGTATTGCCTTTTGGCAGCGGTGACACGAGCCTCTGCCGACGCCGTCATTTCTTTCGCTTTACGGAATTCCGGGTGGGAGAGGCTGTCACTGATGAGCGCGTCGAGCGGACGCTGAGGCCGTACTTCAATGGAAAGGTCCTCGAGCACATAGTCCTCTGCGCCGGCGATACCCAACGCTCGATTCAGGTTGGCGAAGCTGGCTTTTAAGCCATTCCTGACCCTGACAAGGATGGACTCTGCATTGGTCAGCTCCACTTGAACCAAGTCTAAATCCAGCTTGGACTTGAGCTGTTGTCGATAGAGGGCCTCAATCTGGCCTTTGATGATCCCACGTTCGCGGACGGTTTCTTCCGCGATTTGGACCAATTGCCGGTGTTTCAAGCTGGTGAGATAGGATGCCTGCACATTCAGGATCACGAGCGCTTGTCGAGCATTGATGTCCTGTTCCTGGGCTCGTTCGGCCAAATGGGCGGAGTTCACAGTGTATTGAGTAAACCCGAAGTCGAAGATCCGTTGGCTGATCGAGACCCCTCCCACATACTGGCTGAGGTTTTGTTGCACTAAGAAACCTCCGACCAGGAAACGAGGATTCAATCGCCCTGCGCCGGCTGTTGTGTCGAAATTCGCATCGACGTGAGGGTAATAGATGGAACGGGCCTGCTCGGAGCGAGCCGTTGCCGCTTTGAGCGTGGCGTTAGCCTCCTGGACGAGGGGATGATGCTGTAGCGCCAATTCGATAGCTTGCTGTAATCCCAAAAAGCTCCCGCGAACCGGAGGTTCGACTGGACGCTTGTTGATGGATTGTGCGGTCAAAGGAGAGGGAACGAGTAACACCCACCCCATGATCAAACCCAATAAGAACGATATGCGAGGAACAGTGAAATGGCTCATAGTCCTCTCCTTCAATGGTTGCGTTGACAATCAGGTTCGTGCAGTTATCGACTTGCCGGCTGGTTTGAGCCGGCAGGGGAGGGTGGGGTGGCGCCACCTCCCGAGTTACGTTCGAATCGCTGGGTAGAGGGAGTGCCTTCCGGCAGGTTGTATGGAGCCGCTTGCACGGGGCTGCCCTCGATCAATTTGGTTCTACCGACGACGACAACGTCTTCGCTGCCTGAAAGTCCTTCAGTGACCTCGACCCATCGACCGTCGGTGATGCCCGTCTGGATCGTGACCCTCCTGGCATGACTCTGCTCGATGATAAAGACCGATTTGACTTTACCGGTCGTCATGATCGTTCCCGGCGGGATGACCAGTGCGGTTGGTTGCTTTCGTAGGTGTAGGGTAATTTCGCCAAAGGTGCCCGGTTGGAGGACGCGGTCGGGATTCGGCAGATCGGTCTCAACCAACAGACTCCGTGTCGAGGGATCGAGCGCGAACGTTGTGCGGGTGACAGTTCCTTTGAACTGGCGACCAGGCAATTCTTGAACGACGAGCAGCGCCTCGGTGATCCCGGGCTTCACCAGCGGCGCGTCCTCCTGGGGAACATTGGTGTAGACGCGAACAGTTTCGATATCCATCAAGGTGAATAACGGGATGGCGCCGGTGGCGGAGGTCGTGGCGATTTGGATCAGCGCACCGGGATCGACAAACCTTGCGGTGATCACACCTGCGAAGGGAGTGCGAACCTTGGTATAGTTCCGAAGGACCTCCCGTTGCTCCATCTGGTGCCTAGCGCCTTCGTACGCGGCCTCGGCGACGTCGACATCTTGTTTCGCAATCACATCCGGGGATTCTTTCAATACCTTGGCCAGCCGTTCAAAGGTGATCTTCTTGATTTTGTAATCGGCGAGCGCTTGGTGGTACTGCTCTTCCACTTCAGGCGCATCAATGATCGCGACGACCTGATCCTTCTTGACCCAATCTCCTTTATCCGGGCCGATCCACTTCAAATACCCTGAGACCTTGGCGTACAAGGTAGCCTGATAGTGAGGAGCGACATTCGCGGGGAGGGTGATCGAATAAGTAATCTCGCGCCTGATGGGATTGGCCACCTGCACGTCCACTGGAGTCGCAGGTAGACCGGTTGACGTCTGTTCCGATTCGTGGGAACCAGTCGATTGTCCAGATTCCTTTTGAGCCTCCGGCGACGTTGCCGCAGGTGGGCGAGGAACTCCTTCACTCCGCTCCAAGTAGATTACCGCACCTGCGATCAACAGCACTGCTGCGAACCCCACGAGAGCCCAGCGACTCCACCCAACGTGTTGTGTCGTCATATGATCGGCACCGGACATGGAACTAGCCTTCGGCCGACGTCGAGGTATCAAGGTGTCGGCGATGGGACGACTGTTCACGAGCGAGAACGACGCTGTGCAGAACGGGGACGACCAAAAGCGTCATGATCGTCGAAGCCAGCAGCCCTCCGACAACAGCCCGTGCCAACGGGACCATGGTCTCATTCCCTTCACCGAACCCACAGGCGAGGGGTAGCACTCCCAAGATAGGCGCCAGCGCGGGCATCACGATGGGCCGGATACGCCGCCGGCCGGCCTCGAGGACCGCTGCGTCCGGAGCGAGTCCGGATCGCGCCATGCGATTCGCAAAATCCACGAGCAGAATACTGTTGGAGACCACGATCCCCATCATCATCAGGGTACCGATCATGGATTCGACGTTCACGGATGTATCGGTCAGATGGAGCAGCACCACGGTGCCGATCCATCCGAGGGGCACGGCCAACAGGATGATCAAGGGATCAATGAGGGAGCGGAAAAGCGCCACCATCACCAGGTAGATCAGGACGACGGCCAATGGGAGCGCCAGCGCAAAATTGCTGAAGGCGGTTCTCATGTTGGCCACTTCGCCTTTGAGCGTGACAATGACATCTTTCGGGAGCGTGACGTCCTTCAACACATCTTCAATCTGGGTGGCGACACGTCCAAGATCGTTACCGGTGATGGTCACCAACACATCAATTAACCGTGAAAGATCGTAGTGGTCCACCGAATCCGGTCCGGTACTGTGAATGAGCTGAGCCACGTCGCGCAGCCGAACCGGCGGTCCTCGGCGGTCATCGGGGACGCCGTAAAACCCCCCTGAGAGTGCAAGGGATTGGCCGGCAAACGGAGTGTTCTCCAGTGCGAGACTCGAGCCTACAGCGATTCGTCCAAGTCCGGTCGATGGAGGCAGTGGAACTCTTGCACCGACCAACGGGATGTTCAGCAGATCCTCCGTCTTGGTGAGGTCCTGTTCCGGGTATTGCGCGAGCAGAAAGTATCCGTTGGCGGTTTTCGGATCGAGCCAGTAGTTTGGACTGAGCGCGATATTGGAGCTGATGCCCGTAATGACATCCACAATGACTCGGTCCTGGTTGATCCCGTAGTAGGCAGCCTTGGTGCGATCCACAGTGAGATGAAGCTCCGGGTAGTTCTTGCCCTGCTTGATTCGCACATCGGCGGTGTTGGAGATCTGGGCTATCTTCTGCTGAATCTCTTCCGCCACCGGCCTGATCAAATCGAGGCGCGGGCCTCGCACCTGGATATCCACCGGGGCGCGCAATCCAAAGTTCAGGACATCGCTCACGATACCGCCGGTCTGAAAGGCCACTTCGATTCCCCGCAGGTCACGATGGAGTCGCTCGCGAAGTTGGGCGATATAGTCATCAGTGCCAACCCGATGGCCGGCGGCCAGGCTCACCAGCACAAAGGCCGTGTGCGGTCCGGTGTTGGGAGCAAACCGCGCGGCGTCTCCATAGTACAGGCCGGTATTGGAGACGACTTCTTCCAGCTCGTCCTTCGGAATGAGATCCTTGATCATGGATTCGATGCGACCCACGATGGCAGTCGTTTTCTCGATTCTGGTGCCTTCGGGAGCCGTGACCAGCATGGTGAAATTGCCGGCGTCGATCTTCGGGAAGAACTCGGTATGCAGGCGGGGCACAAGCACGACGCCGACAGCCACCAGCGCCGCCAGGGCGACCACGAGCACGAGTGCTTTCAGACGGAGGCCAAGCCGCAAGACCCGAAGGTACAGGGCGATCACCATCCCGAACCATCCTGACTCGGCGGCTCCTTCTTCAGTTTCCGAACCGCCGTGTGCCCGACGGTCGAGCTTGGCCCAGATGACTGGTGTGACCGACATGGAGACGGCATAGTCCGCCATCATCGCAAAGGCGACGGTCATCGCGAGCGGCACGAACAGGTATTTGATGATTCCGCTAAAGAAGATGATGGGGAGATAGACAATCAGGATACAGGCCGTGGCGACAAAGATGGGGAGCGTCAGCTCGGTTGCACTGTCCTCCGCCGCCGACCGCCCATCCTTCCCCATCTCGAGATGACGATGGAGATTTTCCTGGACCACGATGTTGTTGTCCAAGAGCGTGCCGATCACCAGGGCTAGTCCGCCCAACGTCATGATGTTCACGCTTTGGTCGGTTAAGTACAGAAGCACGAGCGCGGAGGTGAGGGACAGAGGGATAGCCAACCCGACCACGAGCGCCGCTTTGATGCTCCGGAGGAAGAGATAGATCATCAGCCCGGCCAATCCAGCGCCGAGCAGTCCTTCCTTCTGGAGATTGGCGATGGCTTGCCGGATATACAGTGACTGGTCGTAGATGAACTTGACGGACGCGCCTGCCGGAATCTCCGTCAGCTTGGGGAGCCGAGCACGGACACCGTCCGCCACGTCGAGCGTGTTGGCGCCTTCCTGCTTGGTCACCGGAATGTATACAGACTCACGGCCGTTCACGCGGACGATAGAGGTTTGAATAGCCGCCGAATCCGCGGCAGTGCCGATGTCCCGCACCAGGATTGGGGTGCCATTGACGACCTTGATCGGGACATCGTTAATCTGACTGACCACGTCGATCAGACTGTTGGAGTACACGTAATAATCCAGGTCACCGACTTTAACGTTACCGGCCGGCAGGATGGCGTTCTGGGCATTGATCGCTTGCACGACCTCCGACGGGGAGATTCCTCGCGCAAGCAACTTATCCTGGTTCAAAAAGATCGTGATCTGGCGGACCTTCCCTCCCAGCACGGGCGGTGTCGAAATGCCGGGGATGGAGGCCATTTGCGGACGCACCGTGAAGTATGCGAGGTCTCGAATTTCCTTTTCACTCAAGGTATCGCTACTGACGGACAAGAGGCCGATCGGGAGGCTGGCCACACCGAACTTATACACCGATGGTGGGAATACTCCGATCGGCAATAGCCTGATGATGCTGTAAGCCAAGCTGGTCAGCTCGGATTGAGCCGCGTCAATGCTGTACTCTGGCTGAAAGAACACTTTAATGTAGCTCATGCCGGGGAGAGACTGTGACTCGATGTGCTCGATGTAGCTGGCCTGGAGAAACTGTTGTTCGAATCGCAGCGTGATCGCGCCTTCCATCTCACTGGGGCTCAGGCCCCGATAGAAGGTCGAGACAAGAATGACGGGGATCTTGATGTCCGGGAAGATATCCACCTTCATCTTTTGATAGGACACCGTTCCAAGGATGACCAGAATGAGGCATGCCGCGAGGACGGCATGTGGATTCTTAAGCGCAGCGCGGGTCAGCATGAGCGTTCCATCCGTAACGACGTGCGATTCCAGTGCAGCCAGTAACGGCAGAGGTCATGGACCATTAAGGCCAATTCATCGAAGGTGGCTGGCTTGACGAGATAGCCCGATGCACCGGCGGCATAACAGGTATGGATGTCGTCGGGGTCATCGGACGTCGTCAGCATGACCACCGGTACGTGAATGAGGCGCGCATCGGATCGTAGGCGGCGCAGCAACTCGCACCCGTTCCGGCCACAGAGCTTCAGATCCAGGAGGATCAGCGACGGAGCCTCGCCGTTTCCGTTCTTCACTGTCTCAGCGAGACAGGAAAATGCCCGGTCCACGGTGGGCTCCGTCCACAGAGAGATGCTCAAGCCCGTCAGGTCCAACGCCCGACGAAACAATTCGCATTCGCCCGGACTGTCCTCGACCAACAGAATGTGTTTGCCTGCGGACATGATTCTCCCGCGCACGCGGAGCCGTAAGATGAAGAGTCAGCACAGAGTGTGCCGAGGCGGAGTGGGACAGGAAGGGAAAGAAGGGAAGCGGAACGTTTTGGGAAATCGAAGGCTTAGAGATAGGTAACAGTAATGACGGCCAGATCAGTCTTCAGAATAAGCAAGGATCTCTGGAGAAATGCCAGAGGGGCAATGGAGAAATTCCAGAGCGACGAGGGGAGGGAGCAGTCAGACCATCCTTCTTGCTCGCAGAGCCCCCCACGATAAGGTGGTGGTCGCTCGATGCGCGCAGTGAAGGGACAGCTTGCCTACTCCCTTTTCAAGAAACAGCAACAACTCTGTCATTCGGGAAGGAGAAACCAGCAAGCTCGTGAGGAGCACTCGTACGTTGGCCGCTTGTCACATTGGTGGAAAAAGGAGACAATAATATTCCTGAGAACCATTGTGCGGAATTCATCAGCGCGCGGGAAGTGGTTTCTTCGGCGCTTCTCACGGTGGTACTGTTATGAAAGTCAAACTCGCGTTCGCGTTGTTGTCACTCATGTTATTGGGATCTCCTATTTATGCCCAAAGCCTTTGCTTGCAATGTATCAACGCAGCTAAGGAAGAGTTGAAAAAGTGTCTCGCTGCGGCCATTAGCCAAGAGGATAAGATGTCTTGTGCGGAGAAACAGGAAGCGCGGGCGCAGGCCTGCGAAAACGGCGCATGCGAAATTGAAAGGGCGCAAAAAGGTAATAAAGGCGAAGTCCTCCCAGAAAAGAAATAGTCGCCCGAAGGGAAGAGCATATGGCGTATGGCCAGATAGCATGTCGCAGAACCAAACCGGATTCTCTTTGTTCGTGCCATAGGCCATGAGCGCATTTCTCTAGCGAGATAGGTTCACGCTCTTGCTAGAAGCTTTAGGTTCTTCTCTCCTGCCATACGTTATAAGCCATCAGCTATTCGCTCCTAATCCTACCGCGTGCGCTCGTTCTGCGTGGGGTCCGGAAAAGCTGAGTGGCGCTGGTCAGGCGCCGAGGCCGTACGTTTTGAGTTTCGTGAGGAGGGTCTTGTAATCGATCTGGAGAGTTCTAGCGGCGTGGGTTTTGTTGCCTCCACTGGCGTCGAGGACGCGTTGGATGTGGAGACGTTCGATGTCGTCGAGGGAAAGTTGGGAAAGGTCTTCTGCTTGGCTCGGCGCTTGAGTTCTCGGCAACACCTGCAAGACTTCATCGCGACTGATCGGCTGATCCGTGGCGCTCATGAGCGTCAGGCGTTCAATGACGTTGCGGAGTTCACGCACATTCCCCGGCCAACTATAACCCGTTAATTGTGTCAGCGCGTCTGTTGCGACAGTTCGTCTTGACGATCTCGTCAGTCTGAGCGTATTGAGCATATGCTGCACCAGGTGCGGGATGTCCTCCTTCCGTTCCCGGAGCGGCGGCACGCGGAGCGTGACGGTGTTGATGCGGTAGAGGAGATCGTCGCGAAATCGTCCTTGGTGGACGAGTTCTTGTAGATCTCGATTCGTGGCGCCGACGATGCGTACGTCGGCGTACAAAGCGCGCGTACTCCCTACCGGTCGATATTCGCCACGATCGAGGAAACGGAGCAGGCTGACTTGCATCAGCCCCGGCATCTCGCCCACTTCATCCAGAAATAACGTACCTCCCTCGGCTACGGCGATGAGTCCGGGCTTAGCTGCTGCAGCTCCGGTGAACGCTCCTTTTTCATGGCCGAAGAGGTCGCTCTCCAATAACTCTCGACTGACGGCCCCGCAGTTGACGGCGATAAACGGACCGTCGGTTCGACGGCTGTGTGTATGCACCATGCGTGCGATGACTTCTTTGCCGGACCCGGTCTCTCCTTGAATCAGCACTGGCGCGTTGGCAGGGGCGACTTGCACGATCTGGGTCTTGAGCTGTTGCCAGGCGGGGCCCTGGCCTTCGATCACAACGTCTCGTGTGAATCCCCCGTGGCGGGCTGCCAGGTTTTCACGTCGCAGCGCGCGGACGGTGCGCAGTTTCGCCAGCGCTGCTTTTGCGACGGCGCCGTCGAACGGTGTATCTTTGACGAGGAAATCCCACGCGCCCTCTTTGATCGCTTCGACCGCGGCCTTCACGTCGCTGTGACCGGTGAGGATCATGACATCGACATCCGGTTGATGCTCCTTCACCCATCGCAGCACGGCGCGGCCGTCCACGCCCGGCATCCGTAAATCGCTGATCACGCAATCGAATGTGCCGGTGATGAGCCGATCCAGGCCTTCTTGCCCTAGCGACGCGGTGGTGACGTCACACCCTTCCTCGCGGAGCACCTGCTCCAACATAAGGCGGACAAACTCTTCGTCGTCGATGATCAGGACGCGCATGTCTTAGCTCTCAGCCATCAGCGCTCGGCCTTCAGTTCTGCCGGGACCCGACACCGATGGCTGATCACTTCTCCGTTACTTTGGAAACGCCAGATAAAACGTGCTGCCTTTGCCGGGAGATGATTCCCCCCACACGCGACCGTTGTGCTTGCTCATGATAAGTTTGACGATGGCCAGCCCCAAGCCGGTCCCTTCGTAATCCTGCTGGCCATGGAGGCGTGCGAACAGGCCGAAAATCTTCTCGGCATCCTTGGGATCGAACCCAATGCCGTTGTCACGGATCCAAAGCAGGGTCTCATCGGCGGTCGTCTTACCTCCGATCGTGATCTCCGGCGCCTGGACCTCACGCGAGAACTTGATGGCGTTGTCCAGAAGGTTGATCAGCACTTGGCGAAGCGTCGCAGGGTCGCCGGAGATGTCCTCCAGGAGTATGTCCACGACGATAGTCGGCAGCGGATGCGATACGGAGTGAGTTCGATCGGCAACTACGTCTTGCACGAGAGACCGCAGATTGACGCGTACCATCGGCATCGACTGCTGTTCGATCCGGGAATAGCGCAGCAGCGCATCGATCAGAGCCGCCATCCAAAGAGACGATGCATGGATCTTTTCAACGTAGTCCTTGGCCGTTTGGTCCATCACCTCGTTCCACTTTTTTTGAAGCAGGGATGAGAACCCTTCGATCTCGCGCAAGGGGGATTTCAGATCATGGGCTACGGAATAGGTGAAGGCCTCCAGTTCTTTAGTCTTTCGCTCCAAGGCCAGCGATCGCTCCCGTAACGTGGCCAGCATGGTATCGAGCGAGCGCGTGAGGTTGCCGACTTCGTCTTGCGCGGCCCACGGTTCGAAGCTGGCGCCGAGATTGTGACGAGCGACTTGATCCGCCGTGACGGCCAGGCGCTGGAGCGGGCGGGCGACCTGGCGGCTCACCAGAAAATAGGTCGCGCTAATGATGAGGGCCAACAGCACGACAAGACCTAACGCAATGAGTCGCGCATGTCCCAAGAGGCGATCGCCTTCGTGCTTCATCTCCACGTCGATCTTCGTATGCGCATCGACGAGCTGGTCCAGCCCATCCATCAATTGCTCGAACAGGATATCCGCTTTTCCGAGCGCCATCTCTTGCCGACGTTCGGCTGAACCAGCCGGTTGAACGAGCCATGCCTTCCAGTGGGATGACAGCTCTCGGACAACAAGATCAATGTGCGCCAGCGCACGATCTTCTTGATCGGCCAAGGAGACTTGGTGATGGTCCGTCAACATGCGAAACAAGACGGGATGCGTTCGCGCGGCATGGGTTGAACGATAGAGTGCTAACGAGTGTCCGAGCTGTGCCGTTGATTCTGTCAACCGCTGCATCGTCGCGTCGTTGGAACGGAGAGTCGTGGTTTCGGTGGAGAAATGCATCATGAGATTCATCTCAAACGCATGGCGCTGCATCGTGGCGGCCGTGACAATGGCCGGCACGGTGATGCGTTTATGGCGGTCCACGTAACTGTTGATGCGGGAGAGATAGATGAGAATGGCGGTGAGACTGCCGGCGAGCAGGATGAGGATAAGCCCGAACGCCACGACGAGCTTTTGTCCGATCGTCAGGCGCTCCGACCACCCCAGCAAAGTCCGGCGCATGGCGTAAGCTACCACAGTGCAGAGAGGCATGCCAGAGTGCTGTGCTCGCGCGGCTGCATGGGCACAGCAGGATCGATTTGACGGATCGATTCTGGGTAGGTCATGTGGCGACAACTCAGGTTGTGACTGCAGAGGTTTCTTCTCCGCTTCTCCGAGCGGATGGACGGGCATGGACGAGAGTGCTTCTCGATATCGAATCTGCAATTCCTCCCGCTGGTCGGGCGCCCAGAAGCGACCGGCCGACGATACCTTGACCAGCGATTCCTCGGGCTCGAAGATCACGTCAAATGCTCCGGAGATTTCCGGCACATTGGGCATCTGGCGATCATACTTGCTGATGTCCGGCCCTGGGCCATGTCGGTCGTGGACCTCACTCAAGGACAAATAGAGCACAGGGTCTCGAACCGACAGCCATCCCGTGGTGGTCTCTTCCTCGCCGGTTTCTGTCACACTGCTGAGGTGAAAGTAAATGCGTTCAGATGGACCGGCTTGAGCCAGCGCTCGGGATAGAGCCGGCGCCAACAGAGGGATTTCGTCATCACGGAAGGCCCTGGTTCGAGGCGCTTCGCCGACAAAGACTCGGTGAATGAAGTTTCGTCGCTCCCAAGCACGGACGCCGCGTAGTAGGGTGCTCACCTCGCTCGGCGTCAGCTTGGCGGGATGCGAGTTCGACCCCGAATCCGGATCTTGTTCCAGACGGACGACGTTCAGTCCCGCTTCTAAGATGGTCTTCGGTTGTAGGGGAGATTGGCTCGCGCATCCGGTCAAGAACCATACTCCGACGATCATGACAGTGGCGTTCAGGATCCACGCACTGAGCCGTTTCTCTATGTTCGGAGTTCGTCTCATTATTTTCCCTCCCTTCGTCGAACCACACCGACCTCGGATGACACACGATCAAATCCGTGCTCCTGCAACAGCGCTTGTATCCGAGGGGTCAACAAAAACTCAATCAATTCATTAGTCCGTGAGACATTGCTCGAAGTCCAAACGACGGCGACTCCGTAGCGGACGGGAGTATGGGAGCCGGCTGGGGCCGTATCGAGAATGCGCACCTTCGCGTTGGAAACCGCATCTGTTCGATAGACGACGCCCACCTCGGCTTCACCCTTGACCACCATATCGAGGACTGCCCTCGAATGGTCTCCATAGACAAGACGGGAACTGAGATCCTGATCGAGATGGTTACTTTTCAGGAACTGCGCCGCCACTTTTCCGACCGATGATGTCTTGGGATTGCCGATGGCGATTCGACGCACTGCCGCAGTACGGAGGTCGCTGACCGAGGTCACCGGCGTGGGGAGGGTCGATCCGGTCACTAAGACCAACGACGTGCCGGCATACACCCGCTTGGTACCGTTGATCACCAGGCCCTTCTTCTCCAATTGCTCGATTTCCTCGATCAAGGACGGTAAGAACATGTCCACCGGCGCTCCCTGTTCAATTTGATCGCGAAGCGTTTGAGAAGGTCCATAGATGACCCGGATGGAGGTCTCGGGGTGTTGTGCTTCAAACAGGGGGAGGATATTGCGCAAGGCGTCTTTCAGGCTGTTGGCCGCCGCAACGGTGAGTGTCTCAGACGGTTCAGCATAGACAGGCGGCGCCATCCAGATGGGAGAGGCTATGAGACTGAGGAACAGTAGAGTCACTAAGAACGGGCTTTGTCGTTTCATCGGATTCTCCTTCGATTCGTTGAATTGAACATGATTGCCTAGAAATAGAACTGATATTGCACGTTGATCCGATTCTCGATGAGATCACGACCAAATCCCGGCAGGCTCTCGAATGGAAAACGGTCAGGCGCGCGCCCGCCGCTCCCCAACGTGATGTTGGAGTAATCGATGACGAGCCGGTTGTTGTAGGTACCGTCGAAGCTATAGTTAACGGCAGCGCCGAACTCCTTGACCAGATCATCTTTCTGTTTGGTTGACGGATCCATGACTCCATACCGGAAGGCAAGTTCGAGCTTGCGGGGAATGATGTATTTACCCACCTGCGCATACCAGCCCCAGGCCTGGCCGAGGTCTACCGGAGGGCCGAAGAACTGCGGCGGCGGGATCGTGTTGAGGTCGAACGCTCGGGTTCCGCTATCACTGTTCCGTACCCGCTGGTGGCGGTAGTAGCCTTCAGTCTGGAGAGACCACCCTTGATATTTCGCGATAAAATCCGTTTCGTAGGTCTGGAAATCGTAGATGCCACCGGCGAGGAGTCTGCCGTTATAGGCCTTGGTCACACGCTGGCGGTAGGCGCGTTCTACAATGTCGGACCGGATTGAACTCAGGTAGTTTTGAGCCGGGTCGTACGCATAGCCGAACGCAATGGCCGCTTGCGGTATCCGCGAGTTAAGAATGTCTCCCTGGCCGTATCCCGGATTACCTGAAATCTTGTACAGCAGACGGACTGTGTACATCATCTCGCCGGTCATGAAACGGGTGTCATAGTTGTAGGTTCGAGTTGTCGCTGCCGCGGGTGCCCCAGGTGTCCCGGTAGGGGGCAGCACGTTTTGACTGACGGCTGTGCCTTCTCGCGCAAGGTTCGCCCCGACTCCTCCCCAGATACCAATGGCATAGTTAAACTTGTATTGATCCTCATCGCTCAGGATGGCGATCCCGATGTCGCGACTGCTTTGGAGATTGGAAGCAAACGCGTTTTGGACGATCATATTGTCCGCGAAGGTCGATGTGGCGATCGAGCTGATGAGGGCGCGGTTGAACCAGACCCGTTGCTGGCCGAGCTGGACCGTCGCCACGGGGATATGCCAGGAGGCGATGTATGCATCGAGGAGGCTTGCTCTCCCGCTGCCCCCCTCTTGATCCCATGCTGTCTGGTCCAGTGCCCAGGAGAAGTTGTAGCGGAAGTCGGGATCGAAGGCATACCCTAGGAACTGAAGGCGAGCGCGCGGCACTGTGAATTCACTCGTGTTGCTCTGCTTCCTCACGGCGCGAAATTCCACCTGGCCGCCGAGAATCTCTGGATTCCTCGAATCCCCGATCGTTCCCCAACCTTCATTGTACGTGTGGTAGGAATAGCGAACCTGGGTGAGCAGCCGCATTTTCAACAGGAACTTTGAACCCACCCGAAGATTCAACCCATTGTTCACGTCGATACTGTAGTTCGGCTTCGACACGCGTTCCTTAGCTTCCACCACCTTGAGGCCCCGCTCGTATTCCTCTTGGGTAATGATCCCCTTGATGAGTAAATACTTCAAGCCCGGATCTTCCGTGGAGATATATTCCCAACGGCCGTCCTTCCTCACGATCTGTCCTTCTTCCATGGCTCGCGCGGATGAGACGAATCCCATGCTAAGACTCGCGATGACGAAAGAAACAAGCCACAAACCGGATGCTCTCATGTCGGTTTATCCTCCGTGACATGGGAACCTCCGGTTGTCCGGTCAGTCCGGGTGTTTGATGATCGCGGTTGATAAGGTGATGCCTCCAGTTGGTCTGGACGGCAATGGTGAACCGCCCGTCTAGGGCGGCTGCTTCACCGTCTCATACGCCGTTCGGAACAAGCCGCATTTTTTCTTTCCGTTCGATCTGCACCACGCGTGAATCTTGAATGATGATTTCTACAGATCCATAGCGGATGCCTTGCAAGGCCAACAAAATTTTGCTTTCGATGCCTTGTTCGTTCTGCTCAGGTGTTCGTTCGTAATGACTCATCGCGATGGACCTTTCATGCTTAGTTGAGAAAATAATGTAGTGTAACTTAATAACTAGGAATGCCATCCCCAGCTGCATTATGACTCATGAATTCTTATTCCCATATATCCGATCAAGAATCATGAGTACAATTAAACTATGTTAATTTACTTTGTCAACAATTAATTTAGATCGAGTTCTCACGAGTCTAATACGCCAATGCAGGATGCCATAATACTTGACACCCTGTCTCTCCTCTGATAATTCTGCGTGTCATATGAGTGAAAACAGTAAGGCCGAGCCAGCCAGTAACATTGAAAACCGATTGCGCAGCCTGCGGACGGCGAAGGAGCTATCGCAGGGACAGTTGGCGGAAATGGCCGGCATCACGCGACAGGCGGTCTGTGCCATTGAAGCCAATCAGTATCTGCCGACGACGGCTGTGGCGTTGCGGCTCGCCGGTGCGCTCCACTGCCGGGTGGAAGATCTTTTCAGCTTGGTGGCTACAGGAGAAATGATCGAAGGGGATCTCATTGGAGGTTCCGGGGGAGGTGCAACCGATTTGGCTCGAATGCGAGTCAAGGTCACCAAAGTTGAGGATCGGATCGTGGTCCGACCAGTGGCACACCTCGGTGAGGTTTTGAATTACACGATTCCGGCGGATGGATTGATCGTTGGAAAAGCAGACGGTCAAACGGCTAAGTCTGCCGTGCGTGTTCGAGTCCGGCTGCTCAGGGATCGTCAAACCATCCGGCAAGAAATTGCCGTGGCTGGTTGTGATCCGGCTATTTTTCTAGCCGGCGAGTACCTTCAACGACGACAAGGCAAGACGACATTAGTGGGTTGGACCATGGGGAGCGGAGCGGCGCTCGAATCTCTCAAGCGTGGAGAGGTTCACGTTGCGGGACTGCACGTCGTGGATGCCAAGTCGGGCGAGTCGAATCTTCCATATCTGAGAAAACATCTTAAGGGCGACGGCTATACGGTGGTAACGTTTGCAACCTGGGAGGAAGGTCTCATCGTGCGCGCCGGCAATCCCAAAGGCATTCGCGAAGTGGGCGATCTCGTCAGAAACGAGGTGACGATCGCCAATCGAGAGAATGGGGCCGGCGCGAGGCTCTTGCTGGATGCACAGTTGGCTGGCGCGGGGATCAAATCGGTTCAAGTGAAGGGATACGATCGCAATGCAGCCTCTCACTTTGAAGTCGCTCGGTGGATTGCGGAGGGGCAGATCGACGCAGGAATCGGTGTCCGGTCCGCCGCGCAACTATTCGGTCTCGATTTCATACCACTCCAGGAGGAACGATACGATCTTGTCATCCCGACGGCGATCCTCACCGACCATTCCGGATTGGGGAACCTTTTGGAGACGATCGTGAGTCGTGCGTTTCGGACGGAGATCGAAGCGCTGGGTGGGTACGACACGAGAGACACCGGTAAAGTTCAGGAGCTTTACACCACGCCAGCAGGACGATAGCGGCAATCTCTTCCGTTTTGAAAGGAGCCTGTGATGAAACGACAGCTTCATCTCGCGGTGGCTTGTGTCGCCGTTTTCTTGGTCATAACGGTTGGAGGCCTGTTGTCAGCGGCGGAGCCGTTAGTCATTGCGGCCTCGCCGAGTCTCAAGGTTCCGCTGGAAGCACTTGGCCGGGCCTTTGAAGAAAAAAACCCGGAGATGAAGATTCAACTCTATTTTGACTCAGGTCTCGACCTGAGACGGACCATTGCGGGGATGGAAAACAGCATGGTCGGGCAATACTTCATTGGGAGAGGCCCGATTCATTTGGTCGCTCCGGGGGGTGATGAGTTGATCGCCCGGTTGCAACAGAAGTACTACGTTCTGCCGGGAACGAGACGCGCCTATGCCAGAGAACAGCTTGTGCTCGTGGTGCCGGAATCTCTGGTGGACGCGCCCGGTTCTTTTGATGAGCTGAAACAAGGGGTGATCAAGCGACTAGCCGTCGCGGATCCGCAGCGAACGACGCTCGGCAAGCAGACGCAAGATGCTCTGCGAGCATTCGGGTTGACCGACACGTTCAAGGGCCGTCTGGATGTGGCGACAGACTCACGAGGCGTTCTCGACCACTTGCTCAGTGGACAGGCTGATGCGGGAATCATCTTCGGTCATGACGCAGTGAGAGAGCGGGAGCGGGTTCGGGTCGTCGCTGTTGCGGACAAAGGTTATGATCCGACCGTCCATTCCATGGCGATGGAACGGTATTGTCCTAACCGTAAACTTTGCACGGACTTTTTAGAATTTATCCAGACGGAGGAAGCGCAACGGATCTTAAGAGGACATGGTTATTCCGCTCCGAAGAATTTGACACAGTAACCCCTAATTGACCCTGCAAATTTTTTTCACCCAGATGTAAATTATACTTGTCTTAAAATTAAGTTTTCTTTCTGTTCATTTCGTTCATGAGGAGGGCTATTCGATGAAACGAGGGAGGAAAGCCAAGTTCAATAAGCCGAGATGGTCCGCATCGTCGTTGTGGATTGTGCTGTGGGTAGGAGTCATCGCGACAGTCGGATGCGCGCGGCTTCCGTACACCACAAAGACGGTGCACGAAGACCAGCGCGTGGTGGTCACAGTGCAGCAGGAGGTTGATCCGCAGTCATACACCCACCCGGTGCAACTCAGTGCGACTGAGGTGGCGAACATCCTGCGCGGGTTTTCGTTACGCGAACAGCAGCGGCTGCCGCTGCGATGGTTTGCCGAGGAAGCGCCGCCCAAGCCGGTGTTCCGCGAGGACGACCTACAAGCGCTGGCGCCGCATCTCGCCAGTGCCTTGCAACAGCTTCAGCCCGAGGAACGAGCGCATTTTGCCGTGCTGGCTCCTGGGTTCAATCCCCGCTATCGGCGCGACACGATCGCCGGATGGGTTGCGGTTCGCAATCCTTATCTCTATCTGACCGTCGAGTATTTCCATACCCAAATCCCGGTCAGAAAAGCCGATCTCTACGATTACAACTATCCAACTCCACCTCAGACGCCAGCGGGATACATCCTCTACTTTGAGCCCGGCCGATTCTGGGTGATGGACCCAAAAGGCGTTCGGGCGATCGAGTTCCGTCAATTTCTGAAATCCGGCGAAGCCGAAGGCAGGGGTTCACCTGTCCCGCCACCGGTCGGAACTCCATAACTCATTCTCTCACGTGGAACTCATACCTCTGAGACTCGATCGAGGAGATGCCTATATGAAGACGACGTTTGGAGGAATGAAAAGAGAATCTCATACGAATGCGGCTTGGTTAATCGGATTCTTCATTGCATTGGTTTTTACTCACATTTTCGGTCTTATCGGGGACTGTTATGCGGCAGAGTCGGGCAAGCTGGTCGAAAAGGACGGCAAGTACGTGTTCGTGGAAAGTATGGATCCGGCGACGAAGCTCTTGCTGGAGCGGTCCGTCAAGCAGGGCATCATCACGCAGGATGAATACAATAAGGTGGTCAAAGAGTCGGAAGAGCGCGCCTATCTCCTCCAGCCGAGTTTCAAGGGGTGGTACGACCGTGGGTTCAATTTATCCATGAACGACAATGCGTTCTTCCTGAAGATCCGTGGACGGTTTCAGATGCGGTTTTCTCAGCGCTTTCGTAACGAAGCTTGGCGTAATCCGGGCGAGGCCAAGAATTTCCCGGAACTGCTCGGTGTATTCGGCGACTATCGCGCTAACCGGTCGGAGCAAGAAGCCTCCTCGTTCAACGTGAGACGCGCGCGTCTGTATTTTATGGGACACCTCTTCAATCCTGATTTCAAATACTACATTCAACTTCGAGGCGAAACGGCGGAAAACTCCCAGTCCCCGGGCTTCATCCAACTCTTTGATTTTAACTTTACCAGTACTCATTTCAACCTGTTCCATGTTCAGGCTGGCCAATACAAGGTCTATTTCAACCGATCTCAAATCAATGCCACCTCCTCCATGCAGTTTACAGAGCGCGCGCTTGTGATGGATGCATTTACTGCCAGCGGGCTCGACCGCCGGGACATCGGTATCACGATCATGAATGATGAGGAGGTCTATCCACTCAACTACTACTTAGGGGTCTTCAATGGCGCTGGGCCGAGTTTTAACCGGCTCGGAACATTTCTCAGCGAACAGCCGACGGAGCCCTGCCCTGGAGGGACGACAGGACAGAACCCGTTTCCTTCTCCGGCAGGCTGCCCGGCGCCTCAGCGTAACATCAATTCGAACACCCGTATTGACGTAGATCGACTCATGGCCACCGGCCGTTTGATGTGGAATATAATGGGGAGGCCTGGCTACGGCGAAGGCGACATATTTTATTAAGAGAAGCCGCAGATGGCCATTGGCGGCGGATACTCCTACAACCCTGCCGTGAATACCCAATCCAACAGTTCGTTTATTGGAACCGACTTGGCCAACTTGAATTTCCGCCGACAACTTGCGGCATTCGGCAATGGTCGGCAATTAGGCTGGGGCATTGTAGATTACTCAACCTGGGCTCTCGACGGCATTTTCAAGTACCGGGGATTTTCTTTGCAGGGCGAGTACTATTTCAAGAACATCAACCGGCATGAGAAGGGCCGCCCATGCGTGAATCGCGCGCTTGTCGGCGGTTCGCCGGTCGGCGCCTGTCTTGCCTTTGCACCGGGGGAACTTGGGAACGCGACCGGTTGGTACGTCCAAAGCGGATACTATGTGGTGCCTCGCTACCTTGAAGTTGCGGCGCGATATGCCTACTGGGACCCAGATACTCACTCCGGCGATGACTTGGTCAAGCAAGTGGACGTATCGCTGAACTGGTTTTTGAACGGAACCTATGATCACCAACTCATGGTGACTTATACCAACACACAGTTTGGCACCGGTGGATACGCCATCGGTCGGAGCGCTCCGTTGCCGCCCGGCTCCGGAACCGTGCCGTTGGACTCGGTTGGAGGCACGCTGATTGAGAACCTCATCCGGGTGCAATATCAGATCTTCTTCTAAGGCGGATGTGCGGGGGCCGGACCGCTACTTCCAGGCGCAGTAACATTGAACAGAGGAGGGCAACATGACCGAAAACAAAATCGAGGCATGGGATGACAAGGATCTCGGCCATCATCAAATGGTGCCTTCATCGATCAACCATCTTATTGGCTCGGTGAGGTCTATCCATAATGGTGTGACGTGTGCCATGGTCAGACTAAGGGTCGGACAGCGGCTGGATCTGCGGGTGAAGTGGATGTCTGGCTCGATGATTGAGCGAGCGCCTCAGGCCGGGCAAGGCTTTGTCGCGACCATCTCTCCGAATGACGTGACTCTCGAAGCGGGGATGTTCAGGCGAGGCAAAGAACGGTGGAATCGCTGGCCCGGCCGTATCGTGCTGGTGGACACGCGCGCGTCCGAACCCTTGATCACGGTCAAAATCCACGGTGAAGACGTGATACTCAACAGTCGTGGCTCGGTGATCGGTCTGGACCGCGCGCCGCAGGTCTGGGATACGGTGAACATCGTCGTTGATTCAACGAGGGTGCAACTGCAACATCTTGATCCTCGGACGAACCGGCCTCGCGCATTTTGGACCGAAGGGGCCGCAACGATGCAGACCGACTCGCGTGTGTGGATGAAGGGATTGGTGCGAGGAGCAAACCGGCTTCCCACTGGATGGCTGGTCGCACTTGAAATCGGGACGGCACGAGTTTCCGCTTTAGTCGGACGTGCATGGGAAATGGAGAATCGATTGGAAATCGGCGTGCCGATGCAGGTCCATGTCGGCCAATACGAAGCCTGGCTAAAGCCGTACGGTATGGATGCCAAGCCGATCCGTTGCGACCTGCTGTATCCCAGCGAGCATTGGGATGGATACGGCTGCAATCCTTCCAGGCAGTAAGGATGTGGCCCGAATTCAGAGGATTCGAAAAACCACCTCCTGTGTCCTCTGAATGGTGGGAGGGCCGCACTTGCGGCGGCCCTCCTTGTTACTTTGGATCACGCGATGTTGCTGGGGTGCATTGCAGCTTCAGCCGAATGCAGATCGAAGGAAATTGAACGGCTGATGGATGGCTTGCTATAGTCAGAATCACAAGTGAGCTTTATCGGAGGGAACATGAACGTAACGAGAAGCCTAGGTGGATATTTCAGTCTATATCCGGCATTGATCATCACAGTCCTAATCTCGGTCTTGTGGCTTCCCACCTCTGGATTCTGTGAGGACCTTATCATTGCTGCGGCCTCGGATCTTAATTTTGCGTTTAAGGACCTGGTGGCTGAGTATGAAAAGAAGACGAGCCAGCATGTCAAACTCACGCTCGGCTCTTCGGGCAATTTTTTTTCACAAATACAAAACGGAGCACCCTTCGACCTCTATTTCTCCGCGGATATTCGCTATCCGCAAAAGTTGGAGGAATCCGGCCTTGCGCTGCCTGGCTCGCTGTATCGCTATGCGGTCGGACGCATCGTCCTTTGGGTGCCAAACAAATCGTCGCTCAATGTTGAACAGCTCGGCATCGAGACTTTGCTGCAACCATCGGTGAGAAAAATTGCGATAGCGAATCCGAAGCATGCGCCGTATGGGCGCGCGGCAGTGGCGGCGATGGAGCACTTCAAGGTCTATGAGCGGGTGAAGGACAGGCTTGTGCTGGGAGAGAACATCTCGCAGACCGCTCAGTACGTCGAATCCGGTGCATCCGACATCGGCATCATCGCATTAGCCTTGGCCTTAGCGTCCTCCATGCAGGCGAATGGCAAGTATTGGGAAGTGCCCGCCGACGCGCATCCTCCAATAGAACAGGGAGCGGTGGTTCTGAAGGGGGCAAAAAATCCTGATGGCGCAAAGTCGTTTCTAGAGTTTGTGCGTAGTGCACAAGGAAAACAAATCATGAAGAAGTACGGCTTTGTCCTACCCGATGCCGATGGGACTGCAGCCTCTCGGTGAGGGTGATTTTCTCCTTTACAGGAGCACGCGTCATGAGCGGATGGCCGGTCGCGACAGCCGGCTCATTGCTGGTCATGCTGACCGCCTGTTCTGAAGGAGTGCAACTGGTCCAAACCAATGAGACAGGCGGTATCGTCACATATTCGTTCAAACAGGAGAAGGGGCACCTGTTCTCTCCATTCCGGAATGAAGCCTTTCAGGTGATGAAAAAGCACTGCGGAGGCTCATACAGCATTGTCCGTGAAGGAGAAGCGAAGGGATATTCGAGCGCTTCTTCAGGGCTGTTTGAAGGCTCGGAGGAAGAGGCAAAGGGGCGGCGATGGGGCATCCAATTCCGTTGCAAGAATTCCTGAGGTTGTTTCCGGCAGTCGCTTAGAGGATTGACGCGTGAAATTTCCTATCCGCCCCAGATGTCAGCAACGTTGATTATATTCCACCGGTGCGTTCCGGCGATGCGAGCATTGTTGCTATGCGATCACGGATACCGCTTTGAGGACAGATCGAGATGGGCAGGTGCGCGAGGATTCAAGCCAAGGCAAAGTAAAAAATGGGTTTACCTTTCCGGGTATCAATTACAGGAAAGCTGAGTGACTTCATAGTATTCCGCGTTCTGCCGATCACGCTCGGAGTCTACGTTCTGGGTGGCCATTCTCTGGCGAATCCAACCGAGGAAACGGCGGCTCATCAGCATGGTCGAGCGGAAGCTGCCGTACCTTCTCAACTTCGCAGACGTGTGGTATGCCAATGCCACTCGCCGTGTCGGATGTGGCGGCGGTGCAGGAGGGAGCATCTACCGTGTATCGCTCGCCAAGGAAGAACGGACCAAGACTGTTCGTTCAGGCTTAACCCGGATGTCAGGTGTGGTGAGCGAAAGGCGGCTCGCCTGGAGGTCTATGGACCAGAGGGGGATCGGGTGTGATCAATACAAGTAAAAGTTGTACGAAACCGATGGCCGAAATCACTCAGCCATCACACATCAAGGAGGACGTCCGATGAAACTCAGTGCTAGAAATCAATTTCAGGGCACGGTGAGTCATATCACGCAAGGCCAGGCGATGGCGGAGGTGATCGTCAAGGTCGGCAATCTGGAATTCGTGGCCGCGATTACCGAAGGATCAGTCAAGAACATGGGCTTGAAGGTGAACGATGCCGTCACGGTTGCCGTCAAGGCGACGGAAGTCATGATCGGGAAATAGTGGACGGCGTTGACTTTGATCAAGGGGCCTCCCTACCATGTCGTCGCTTTGACCAGCACCGGTTCGTGAGGCGCGATCAGTTGTGAACTGGACGGCGATCGGGGTAACTCTTGAGCTCGCTCTCTTAACAGCGGGGATTTTGATCGCAGTCGGACTGCCGATCGCCTACTGGGTCAGTTTCTCCCGTTGGCGCTGGAAATTTTTAGTCGAGTCGGTGGTAGCCCTCCCTCTGGTGCTGCCACCGACTGTGCTGGGGTTTTATATCTTGGTGGCGATTGGGCCGCACAGCCCGATCGGCCGATTGTATGTCGACCTCGTCGGACATCCCTTGCCCTTTACCTTTGAAGGGCTTTTATTCGCCTCTATCCTCTATAGCCTGCCGTTTGCGGTACAGCCGTTCGCGTCGGCGTTTGATCAGGTCGACCGGCGATTGATCGAAGCCTCGTGGACGTTGGGTGTTTCCAAGATCAAGACCTTTTTTAAGCTCATTCTTCCTCTGTCGGTTGCGGGATTGGTCACCGGCTTTGTTTTGAGTTTCGCCCATACGTTGGGAGAGTTCGGAGTGGTGTTGATGGTCGGCGGTAATATCGAGGGAGAGACCAGAACTGTGTCGATCGACATTTACGATGAAGTGCAGGCGCTCAATTACGCCGGTGCCGCCAAAACCGCATTGTTCCTGTTGGTGGTGTCCTATGGCGTCCTGGTGGCTGTATACGCAATGAATCGAACGGTGTGGGCGGTATGGCCGCAGAAATGATCGTGGACATCAGGAAGTCGTTTCCCGGTTCGTTCACGGTCGACGCACGCTTGACGGTCACGCTGGGGCAGTCCACGGTTTTGATTCTGTTCGGTCCGTCAGGATCGGGCAAGACGACGATCCTCCGTTGCCTCGCTGGATTGGAGTGGCCGGAACAGGGGCTGATCCGGTTTATTTCTCGAACCTGGCTCGACACAGACCACAGGAGGCGTGTTCCACCACAGCAACGCAATATCGGCTTCATGGCTCAGGACTATGCGCTTTTCCCCACCTATTCCGTGACGGGAAACATTGCATTCGGCCTCTCGGAATTGGATTCCCACGAGCGGCGGCAGCGCGTGGCCGAGCTGATCGAGGGGCTACAGTTGCGAGGGTTGGAGCACCGAAAGCCGCACGAACTGTCGGGAGGGCAGCAGCAGCGAGTGGCACTGGCGAGAGCCATGGCTCGAAGACCGCAACTCTTGTTGCTGGATGAACCATTGTCCGCGCTGGATGAGCCGACACGCGCTCGTGTGCGCGGCGAATTGCGATCGATTCTTAAGCAACTTGCTCTACCCTCGGTTGTCGTGACGCATGATTGGGCCGAAGCGCTCACCCTCGGTGATGTCATGGCGGTGATTCATGAAGGAAAGGTCTTGCAGGTGGGAACTCCTGAAGAAGTGTTCAGCCGTCCGCGGGATGCAGAGGTGGCTCGTTTGGTCGGCGTGGAAACCGTCGTGCAGGGCAAGATCGTCTCTGGCGCTCAAGGTCTGGTCACGGTCGATGTCAACGGGATCAAACTCCTTGCGTTGGGGACCCCTGAGACGGGGCCTGAGGCGTTTGTGTGTCTTCGCGCTGAAGATGTCACGTTGGAAAAGGTCGGAGCAACGACCACGAGTGCGCGCAATCATCTCCCAGGTGTCATTCAAGATGTCACTCCTCTTGGAGCGTTAGTGAAGGTGCGTGTTGACTGTGGTTTTATTCTCACCGCGTCCATCACGAGGTCGGCAGTGCAAGAGCTTAATCTTGTTCCGGGTGTCTCCGTGGTTGCCGCGATGAAAGCCGGTGCGATCCATTTGGTTTCCCGCAACGCGAGATATCAAAGCGATTCCTGATCTCCACGATCTACGAAGCCTTCGCCGCGTTCTAGTTTAGGCGGCTCTTAGGCAAAAACTACGCCTCATTTGAAACGCATTCTCCCCAGGTTCTGTGGATATCCCTGTTCATAAGTCACAGAAACTTCCATGAGACGAGGCTAGGCATCATCGCT
The DNA here is from genome assembly GCA_052389595.1 of Nitrospiraceae bacterium. Lineage (GTDB taxonomy): Bacteria > Nitrospirota > Nitrospiria > Nitrospirales > Nitrospiraceae > JBQTHT01. The sequence continues at coordinate 13,273 of JBQTHT010000236.1, read as the reverse complement.
CAATCAAGTTGCCCAATTTTTAAGCATTGATTACAGATTTTTTAAGATACCAGATATGGGGGTAGAAAAAGAGTTTGTATGGATTAGCATTCAAAGTCATATTTAATATTGGTGATTCGACCACCTTTAGGCATGGTGAGCCAACCTCAGCTGTCATCGAAACGGTCCTTCCCGATTTATTCACAGCCAACGCCAAAATCTGGGGACAAAGGCCGCTGTTTTGACCATCGACGACGGGCGATGACCTCATAATTTCGACTTGACAACAGATTCTTGAAATGTAACCATTGGTTACATGAGACCACAGGACCTGAAAAAGATCAGGCGCCAGATGGGCATCACTCAGCAACAGCTCGCCGAGGCCCTCCACACGGCCAGAATGACAATCACACGATATGAGACGGGCACTCGACGCATTCCCGGTATGGTGAAGGTAGCGCTCCAACACCTGACGGCATCGACACAGATACCAATGGCGGGAATCGTGGCGGCGGGAACGCCGATCGAGCCTGTTTCGCAATCTGAATCCGTGGAAGTGCCGCCGAGTATGCTCAAGCGCGGGGGCAATTTTGCGTTGCGGGTAAAAGGAGAGTCGATGTTGGATGAAGGGATCTTGCCCGGAGACTTGGTCGTCATTCACAAACAGGAGACTGCGCGAAACGGTGAGACCGTCGTAGCCTTGGTCAATCAAGAGGCGACGATTAAGACCTACTATCGGAAGGAGCGGCACATCGAGCTACGTCCCGCGAATGCATCCATGAAACCCATAATAGTATCCCCGACAGACGACTTTCGCATCGAAGGCGTGCTCGTCGGAGTTATCCGGCATTGCCGATGAGGAACTCATCAGAAAGGAGGCAATCTATGGCTAATGTAGGATCGCCCATACTGGTTGAACGGCTGGTCGGACTGGAACGCTCAGTTGAGCAACTGCATAGCCGTCTGTCCCGGCTCCATCAACAAGTGAGTGCCCATGAGTCTTTACGAACGACCGGCAGAATATGGGTATCATTGTCTTGGCGAAATTTTATCAAGTCATGCGGGACTCGGGGACATGTCATTCGGGAAAACAAAAGGAAGGTACAATATGATCGCGGAGCAGCAAGGAACTGATACTTGCACTGAAGGGATGTGCTCAGATTGCGGGCAATTCACAAGTCGGCGAACGCGTTGCACAGATCAGTGGACGCGCTCGACAGTCGATCTTTGCACTCAATGTCTGCCGGCCTTTGTCCAGAGACAGCACATTTCGTTGGGGTGCTGTGATTGAAGTAGCGCGGCGCGATCAGGACGGAAAAACTCGAAAGAGCACCCAAAAGCAGGAAGGGTCTGAAAGTAGCCGGAGTTTGGTGGCGGTGGAGGGTATCGAACCCCCGACCCGCGGCTTATGAGTCCGCTGCTCTACCAACTGAGCTACACCGCCACGCTATTGATTTCTAAGGGGCTTTGGTCTTGTCCGCCGAGTGGTCCGACCCCGCACTGTTCACCGCGACCATGCTCGAGCTCGTGGTGATCCAGGAGCCTCCGGCCGGCCTCAATGAGGTCGGATCTCTTCACAATGTGGTAGCGACGGTAAACAGAATCGGTCTTGTGGCCACTGATCGCCATCGCAACCTTTCTTGGCACGCTGGCATCTTCCATGTTACTGACCGCCGTTCGACGGAAGTCGTGGATTAACGCCCCACGATAGCGCCGATTCCCTACAAAACGCCCTTTGGGATTGTCAAATCGCCCGAGTCCTGCTGCGACGCAGGCGGTTCGCCAGGAAGTCTTGATCGAAGCCAGCTTTCTCCCGTGGAGGTGACAGACCCACCGGCAATCCGGATGGAACTGCAGGGTCTGCTTATACCATGCAGCGAGGACCTCGTAAAGGTCCCCGCCCATCACGGCCACGCGTTCCTCTTCCGTCTTTGTAGACTCGGACGCGAGCCGGATCTCAACAGTGCGGCTCTGATGATTGCAATAAACCTGAGGCCACTCGAGGCTCATGGTGATGGATCCAATGCTGACGGTGTTGAGGCCGGTGACCGCATGTTTGGCGTCGAGCCTAGCAACCATGAAATGCTCGCGATCGAGTCCGTCGAAGAGCGGCTCAAGAAGCCGGTATGCGGTCTGAGAATTGCTGACTCTGGGAGGGAAGGGTGAGTGGTGAGACACTCTTTGACCAGCATGACCCGATAGCGGGGAATTGCATAAGCATGCCTGGCTCTTCTCCCCGAACGAGGATACAAGTCGCCCTGGAGAGTTTCCGGAGCACTCGGTTTCATAGTGATATGTGTAGAAGAAGTTGTGGCGATCACGGTCTCGATAGGAGGCCCACATCAGACCGCGGCGTACTTGTGTTGATGGAGCGTCACGCACACCCGAGGAACGCTGGGGGCTTTAGCCGATAAGTGGGGAATCAGTCACCGCGGCAGAGAGAGTAGGAGCGGTTATGTCCGTCTTTGGAAGCTAGTGAAAGCACTTACGCGAGTTATCGGGTCGATTCGTCTTGGACAACCAAATGGACGCGCCGCGCGAGTGGCTGCCTCAGTTGCTCGGAGGTCTCCGCAATCCGAGTCAGAGTTGAGGTCTTATCGGATCCTCTGAATCTCAACGTCGAGCGGTGAGCACGGCCGAGGCAGGTGTTCCCCCCGAGTTTTGCTGTTCATTAGGACACCATTAGTGAATCTGAGTGTTTACCAACATTCACAAAGGGAATCTGTGATCAGTATTCAGCGTGACTAGATAATCGCCACGCTTGGGACGCCGCAGTCCTTGTGCCGACCGGGTCAACCGATTGATGGCGAGAGACAACTGCGCCCAATTCACTGCCGGCAAGGATAGAGCCAATTCGTCCATCGTCTGTTCGTGTCCGAATTCCTGCCTCACATGTTGAATTCACCTTCATCTAGCTCAGGCTAATGCGAATACCTATGCTGGGGCTCCGCTTGATGGACCGACGGATGAACCATAGGAAGGGCAGTGGATCCGCGGCCCTCCGATACGAACCAACGCCGGTGTTGCACGTTGACAAGGCTTGGGGGCCGAGAGTAGAGTGCACTCGATTTTTGACATAGTGCTGAGGGCTTGGGGGCTCCCGAAGGGGAACGAACAGGGAAGAGGGTGAGAAGCCCTCGCGGTCCCGCCGCTGTGATTGGGGACGAAACCCGCCATCGCCACTGTCGGCCTTAGCGGCCAATGGGAAGGCGCGGGGAGTAGGACGATCCAAGAGCCAGAAGACCTCCCCCCAGGTCTCGACATGCCGATCCTTCGTGGGTGAGGTTCGGGTGGCCGAGGATTGAAGAGCTGGGTGCAATCCTCAGAGCGTCTGTATGCTCTGAGGATTTTTTTTGGCCCTGGCGGTCATTCGCAGCCGAATAAGCTCTAGGACTTCCAAGCATGTATTCGCGAATCGTGATCGCGGGGACGCAGAGTGGTGTCGGTAAGACGACGGTGACCCTAGGGCTCTTGGGGGCGCTCCACCGACGTGGTCTCCGAATTCAGCCGTTCAAGGTGGGTCCGGATTTCATTGATCCCACCCATCATCAAGCGGTCACCGGGCGCCCCTCGCGCAATCTCGACACGTGGCTCATGAATGAAGATGTGACGAGAGAACTCTTCTGTCGATCCGCTCAGGATGCGGACCTCTCCATTATCGAAGGCGTCATGGGCCTGTTCGATGGTGCCTCGGGAACAGACGAGCGAGGCAGTACGGCCCATCTGGCCAAGGTCTTGGAAACTCCGGTCGTCCTGGTTCTGGATGCGCGCGCGATGGCCCGGTCCGCCGCTGCGGTCGCCTTGGGCTTTCGGGCGTTGGATCCCAAGGTGCCACTCGCCGGGATTATCCTCAACCATGTCGCAACAACCCGCCATGAAGAATATCTGCGAGATGCCATCCACTCCCTCACCGGCATTCGCATCCTGGGTGCGCTTCGGATTACCGAGGATATTCAGATGCCAAGCCGGCATCTCGGCCTCTTTGCCGGCACGGAGAATGCCAAAATGCGGAGCCTCCACGAGCAGATTATCAAGTTGGTAGACCGCACGATCGACCTGGACCTGGTGGTTGAGATTGCGAATGGAGCACCTCGGCTCACGCCGCCGCCCCCGCACTGTTTTGAGCCGCCTTCCTCCCCGTGGACCTCTGCGCCTGTCATCGCCTATGCCTTCGATGAGGCCTTCTATTTTTATTATCAGGACAATCTCGATCTGCTGGTCCATCTCGGGTGTCGTCTTCTGCCATTCTCGCCGCTTCACGATCGGACGCCACCGGCGGCCGACCTGATCTACTTAGGCGGAGGCTACCCTGAACTGCACGCGAAGGCGCTTTCTCATAATCACTCGATGCGAGGAGCCATCCGGGAATGTGCGGAAGCAGGCGGGCATATATATGGTGAATGCGGGGGGTTGATGTATCTCTGCAAAAGTTTGGTCAGCACTGACGGCACGGATTTTCCCATGTGCGGAGTCATCCCGGCCAAAACCGTGATGACCAAACGCAAGCTCAGTCTTGGCTATGCCCTCGTTCGCGTAGATCAAGACTGCGCGCTCGGCCCAGTAGGGACGGAAACCCGTGGACACGAGTTCCACTACTCCACCCTAAAACTGTTAGAGGACACACCGACTTCACTCACGATTACGCGCGAGCGCGGTCGCATCGCCAAGCCGGACGGCTTTTGCATTGGGAATACCCTGGCCTCCTATACCCATTTGCATTTTGCCAGTAATCCCGCGGTTGCCAGACATTTAGTGGAACTGATTACAGGCGCACCGAGTCGTCGAGAGACCAAGCGGTGACTTATGACCAGGAGAGGGAAGCGATGCTGATGGCTGACGATGGCTCAAAGGGAAGAGGCGTCCTCTTGGTGTTTCATGGGGCGCGTGATGACGATGGGATGGCCGAGTTTTACGCCTTTCTCAAGCTAGTCAGGGCAGCCTGGAAGCCTATGCCGGTCCAACCGGCCTTTCTGGAATTCGTCGAGCCCTCGATCCTCGATGCCGTGGCCGAGATGCTGGCGCAGGGGATCGAGGAGATCCTGGTCCTCCCGCTCTTTCTGGTCCCTGCCTCGCACTTGAAAACCGATGTGCCGGCCGCGATTCAGCATCTACGGCTCCGCTATCCACGCGTCGTCTTTCGATACGGCCGCCACCTGGGCATTACACCGCTGCTCACCGAGATGCTCGATGAGCGCCTGCGTGAAGTGGAGCGGGCAAATAGAACGGTGGACCGTTCGGAAACGGCGGTGCAGCTGGTTGGGCGGGGGAGCAGCGATCCGGATGCCACCAGCGATGTGGCTAAGGTCGCCCGGCTCTTTTGGGAGGGACGAAATCTGGCGACAGTCGAGATCGCCTTCGCCGGTCTGACCCTTCCGAGTGTAGAGGCGGGCCTCACTCGCTGTCTTCGCCTCGGCTGCCGTACTCTCATCGTGCTCCCCTACTTTCTCTTTACTGGGATCCTCGTGAAGCGCATTACGCAGCAGACCCTGGAATTCGCGTCGAGGCATCCGAACGTGGATATCCGTTGTGGAAGACATCTCGGAGTCCATCCGAATCTTGTGGAGGCATTACGCGTCCGATATCAGGAACTCCTCGACGGTCCCACGGCGATGAGCTGCGATTGCTGTAGGCACCGGGTCAGCTTGCCCGGGTTTGAGGGTGAGGTCGGGCTTCCGATCACCACGGATCATCATCATGGTCTTCGGAGTCGGGTTTCGGATGAGAGCCACGGAGACGGGTCGGGCCAGAGCGTTCATCAGCACGGCCCGCGCACTAGGTTTCATCACGGGTAGGTCTTCTTTGGAAGGCAGCGACCATGGGGAATGGATCAGCTCCCCCTTCCCGAAAGGGCATGCGGACCGGGTTTACGACCGGCGCGTGTGCGACGGCGGCAACCAAAGCCGCACTGCAGGCCCTGCTGACAGGGATGCCGTCCTCTGAGGTGACCATCACTTTGCCGGCGGGACGGGATGTCACCTTTACCACGAGAGACTGGGTGATCGGTGAGACCGAAGCGGCCTGCGGAATCATCAAGGATGCGGGAGATGATCCGGATGTCACCCATGGCGCCGTAATTCGGGCCACTGTGCGATGGCGCGATGAGCCCGGACTGGTCTTGGTTGGCGGTGAGGGCGTGGGAACCGTGACCCGGCCCGGCTTGGGATTGGAGATCGGAGGCCCAGCCATTAATCCCGTGCCGCGTCGGATGCTGACCGCAGTGGTGGAAGAACTGCTGGGGCAGCAGCTTCACCAACGCGGGCTGCTTGTGACGCTTTCGATCCCTGGTGGAGAACAGTTGGCCAAGAAGACCCTCAACGGCAGGCTCGGCATTGTCGAAGGACTCTCGATTCTTGGGACCACCGGCATTGTGCGGCCGTACTCCACGGCAGCCTGGCGTGCCAGTGTGGTGCAGGCCGTGGACGTGGCGGCCGCCGGAGGCTGCCATGAAGTCGTGCTGTCTACGGGTGGGACGACTGAGCGATTTGCCATAGCGGTTCGGAGAGATCTCGCAGAGATCGCGTTTATCGAGATGGGCATCTTCACCGGGGCGGCACTGAAAGCCTGTGCTCGAGTGGGGATCGAGCGAGTGGTCTTGAGCGGCCAGGTCGGCAAATTCTCGAAGATCGCTCAAGGTTTTATGCAGACCCACGCCGCCGGGACTCGGGTGGATACGCATTTTCTCGGGGAACTCGCCGCTCGGTATGGGGCAAGCGGATCGTTGCGTGAGGCTATCGTCTCAGCCAATACCGCCCGGCACGTCGGAGAGTTGGTGTTGGCCGTCGGCGCCCAGTCCATTCTAAGCGGGCTCTGTGAAGAGGTCGTCCAACAATGCCGAGCCTACGTTCAGAATCGACTGGACGTGGGCGCCATGCTCTTTGATTTTGACGGGACCTTGTTGGCGAGCGTTGCGGCGGGTGCCTGTCCGGTGGTGTAAGCCGTGGGAATCCCATCACGACAGCCCGTTTTGATTATTGGGATTCCGGCGAATGGCCCGCTAGGGCTCCCCGCTCGTCTCATTGAGCGGATTGAGTCGGCCGACCTGTTGTGCGGTGGGGCGCGGCATCTCGCGCTCTTCCCGAATGCCGGAATCGAACGCTGGACGATCGGCGACAATGTGCCGCAGCTTGTGGAGCGCTTGCGGCAGGAACGATCGCGTCGGGTCATAGTCTTGGCCTCAGGTGATCCCTTGCTCTTCGGCATCGGTGCCACGCTCGCGGACGCCTTAGGGAAGGATTCGCTTGAGATCGTTCCCCATGTCAGCGCCGTCCAGGAAGCCTTCGCGCGGATCGCTCTGCCCTGGCATGATGCGCGGATTGTCTCGGCACACGGTCGGCCTCTGGAACCGGTGATCGCCTCCGTGCTCTCGCATCCGAAAGTCGCCATGTATACCGATGCCACCAACACCCCCGGTCGAATCGCCTCCGCTCTTCTCGCGGCCGGGAGTCCTAATCGTCGAGCAGTCGTCGCGCAGCGGCTGGGTGAATCCCATGAACGGGTTGAAGACCTGACGCTGAGAGCCGTTCAGGATCGTGTCTTCGACCCCCTTAATGTCATGCTGGTTTTGGAACCGCTGTCACTTGCTCTGTCCGCTGAGTCCATGCCACAGATCGATGATGGCTCATTGATGCAGCGACATGGACAATTGACCAAGCAGGACGTCCGTGCCGTGAGCGTGGCGCGGTTGGGCTTCTGGCCGGGCGGGGTCATGTGGGATATCGGCGCCGGCTCAGGCGCCATCTCCATTGATATGGTTCGCCGGAATCCTCTCGTGCGGATCTTTGCCATGGAGCGTGATCCTGAGCAACAGCAATGCCTGCGTACCAATCTCGCTCGCTTCGGGATCTCCTCCGTCACCGTCGTGAAGGGCGAGGCTCCCGTTGTCCTCGGTGCGCTGCCTCACCCTCACGCCATTTTCATCGGCGGCACCGGAGGGAAACTGACGGCGATTCTGGACCGGTGTTGGGAATGCCTCATTCCAGGCGGGCGCGTGGTGGCCAACCTGGTCGTGTTGGATCATCTGAGCGAGTGGCTATCGTGGTGCCAGAGACACTCGGCTCAACCCGATGTGTTGCTTGTCCAACTGGCACGAGGGGCGCCGATCGTCGGGTCTCTTCGATTCGAGGCGTTGAACCCTGTCTACGTCGTGATGGTGTGCAAGGGAGACGGGCGCTGATGACTCCCCCATTGGGAACACTCTACGGGATCGGCGTCGGGCCGGGAGATCCTGATCTGATCACCCTGAAGGCGGTCCGGCTCCTGCGCCGGGTTCCGGTGGTCCTGATTCCGCAGAGCGTCAATCGATCGAGTGTGGCGCTCAGCATTGTCCGCCGGTGGTTACGGCCAGGTCGTCAGCGCCTGCTCCTGCAGCCCTATCCGATGATGGCACCGGAAGAGGCTCTCGTTCAGGCGCGAGAGGAGGCCGCGCGCGTGGCGGTGTCATTCCTGATCAGCGGGACAGATCTCGCGTGGGTCACCGAAGGAGATCCCTTGCTGTACAGCACCTTTATTGATCTTCTGGCACGCACGAAGGAGCGGCTGATGGAGTTGAAGGTGGAAGTGATTCCAGCCGTCTCGTCGATCACCGCCTGCGCGGCGATCACGGCCATGCCGTTAGCCGGAGGCTCGGAGCGGATGGCGGTCGTCCCGGCCACAGACAGCCTGGACGATTTGGAAGAGGTGCTCGAGCAGTTTGACACCGTGATCCTTTTGAAGGTCCGAAATGTGATCGAGCGCCTTGTTGAGCGTCTGGATCGAATCGGCTTCACCGGCGCGGCCGTGTTAGTGGAAGAATGCGGCCGACCGACTCAGCGCGTGACACGAGAGCTTCGGAGCTGTCTGGGAAATCCCTTGTCCTATTTTTCGATGGTGATGCTATGTCGGAAGCGCGTCGTAGACGGCATCAGTTCCGAGAGCCTGTAGCCGTCTCGTTTATCGGAGCGGGCCCGGGTGCGCCGGATTTACTCACGATCCGAGGGCGGCAGCGGCTCGCGCAGGCCGATGCGATTCTCTACGCGGACTCGCTGATACATCCGGCTCTCCTCCGGTTCGCAAAGCCGGGCACGGAGGTACGCGGGACCGCCTCGCTGCATTTGGAGGCGATTGTCGATCTCATGATCGACGCCGTTCGGGCCGGCCGGCGCGTGGCCAGACTCCATAGTGGCGATCCTTCCCTGTACGGCGCCATCAACGAGCAGATGGAACGGTTGGACGAGGCCGGCATCCCGTATGAGGTGATTCCGGGCGTGAGTGCCTTTTCAGCGGCCGCCGCTGCACTGGGCGTGGAATTGACCCGGCCTGCCGTTGCGCAGACCGTGATCCTGACCCGCTGCGCCGGTCGGACGGGCATGCCCGAGGGAGAAGCGCTACAGGATTTGGCCCGACATGGGACCACCTTGATCTTGTATCTCAGCATCGCGCATCTGCCATCCGTCCTCCGCGATCTCCGTGCCGGCGGATATGCTGACGAGACTCCTGCGGCGGTCGTGTATCGGGTGACGTGGGACGATGAGCGGATTGTGCGGGCCACGCTGGCGACGATTGCACAAGAAGTTCGGGCAGCCAAGATCAGCCGTCAGGCCCTCATCTTGGTGGGGGCCGTCCTCGCGGAGCGCTGCGGAAGCAGTACTCGCTCGAAGCTCTACGATCCCGGCTTTTCGCACCTGTTCAGGCGGCCGATGAAACGTTCAGGGTAACCATGCTGTACCGATCACCGGAATCGATCGAGGCAGAGAGCCTGAACCTGATCCGATCCGAAGTAGGGACGCACGGGTTCACCGCCGACGAGTTTGCCATTGTTGAACGGATGGTCCAAGCGGCGGGAGACCTCGAGTTCGCACGCACGACTGAGTTTCAACAGGGGGCGGTCCAGGCTGGGATAGAGGCCCTGCGCCAGGGACGATCCCTGGTGGTGGATGTGGAAATGGTGGTCTCTGGGCTGCGGCAGGATCTCTTGGCCTCCTTGGGTGTGTCTGTCCGGTGTGCCATCCGAGATGACGATGTGCGCCGGCGTGCCCGCGAGTTGGGAACGACCCGTGCCGCGATCGCGATCGAAAAGGTTGCCCTGGCCGCGCCGGACGCCATTGTGGCGATCGGCAATGCTCCCACGGCGTTACTCAGCGTGGCGGAGTTGATTCGCGAGCATCGGATCAGGCCGCCGCTCGTGATCGGCATGCCGGTCGGGTTCGTATTGGCAACGGAATCCAAAGAACTCCTCCGAGAACTGAACGTGCCGGCGATTCTCTGTCGCGGTCGGAAAGGCGGCAGCGCAGTCACCGTGGCGGTGGTCAATGCGCTGCTCAAGATCACGAGCCCTCCGGCGATACAGAGCGATGCTCAGAGGACAACCAATCGGAGCGCCCGTGATTGAGCACACCCGTTGGACTCAGTGGCATCACACTGCCGTCGTCGCGCTGACGCGCTGTGGTTATCAGCACAGCCTCCGACTGCTGGCCAAGGCTCCCGGCGCCTGCGTCTACGTCCCAGCGGGAATGAACCCCGGCGATCAATTTCCCACTGTTCAGACCTATGACCAAGGGCTCGCCGACCTCTTACCGCGTCTGTTCAGGGAGCGGCAGGCGCTGGTGGTCTTTGCCGCTCTGGGTGCGGTCGTCCGGATCCTGGCCCCGGTGCTCGGGGATAAACGCAGTGATCCGGCCGTCATCGTCGTCGATGAAGAGGCGCGCCATGTCATCAGCGTCTTGTCCGGGCATCGAGGGGGAGCCAACGTCCTGACGCGAACCGTCGCGGAGGCGCTGCACGCCGTCCCCGTCATCACGACCGCCTCTGATACGCAGGGCTTGCCCTCGCTGGATCTGCTCGGCCGGCAATTTGGCTGGCGGCTGGAAGATGAGAGCGGCTTGACGGGGGCCATGGCGGCGCTGGTGAACGGCGATCCGTTGCTGATCTGCCAGGAGGCCGGCGAACGGGATTGGTGGGAGAGCTCGCTCCCGGATCATGTTCTTGTCGTCTACAGCCTACAGAACATCGATGTCGACGCCTATGCGGCGATCGTGCTGATCACGGATCGGGTGCTCTCGCCTCATCTTCTCGAAGGTGTACAGGGAAGCTCTCGGCCGCCACTGATGCTCTATCGGCCGAGGACGCTCTCGGTTGGGATCGGCTGTGAGCGCGGTGTGACGATGGAAACAATCGATGAAGCCGTTCGCGGCTCACTCGTCCACTTTGGGCTGTCCTTCAGCAGCCTGCTTGCGATAGGGAGCATTGACGTGAAACGCGATGAGCCCGGCCTTCTCGCCTGTGCGGCTCGGTATGACCTGCCCATCCATTGGTATTCCTCTGAAACCTTGCGAGCGGTGGGAGGGCCGACTTCATCAGAGATCGTCGCCCGGTATGTCGGAACTCCGGGGGTGGCCGAACCAGCAGCCAGGCTGGCAAGCGGCGGAGGTGCGCTGGTGGGTTCTAAGATGAAGCACGGTCGCGTCACCGTCGCGGTGGCCCGCAAAGATTTTTGCCCCATGCATTCCGGGCGAATCTTGCTCGTGGGGGTAGGGCCAGGTGATCGAGCAGACATGACCCCTCGCGCCGTGGATGCACTCCGCCAAGCCGACGTGGTGCTCGGATATCGCCGCTACCTTGAACCGCTCCAGGATCTGCTGATGAGCAAGCGCGTCATCCCCGGGGAGCTCACGAAAGAACGCGAACGTGCGGAGCAGACAGTCGAGCTGGCAGTAGAAGGGAACATCGTGGCCTTGGTCTCGAGCGGCGATAGCGGGATCTACGGCATGGCGGGGCTGGTCTTCGAGATTCTCGCCGAACGGGCGTGGGATTCGAGGGAGGGGGTTCAGGTGGAGGTGGTGCCGGGGATCACGGCGCTCTCGGCCTGTGCGGCATTACTTGGCGCACCCGTCATGCATGATTTTGCCGCGATCAGCCTCAGCGATCTGCTCACCCCCTGGTCGACGATCAAGCAGCGGCTGCAGGCCGCGGCCCAAGCCGATTTTGTGTTGGGAGTCTATAATCCCAAAAGCTCCAGGCGGGCTACGCAATTCGAGGAGGCGTGCTCTCTTCTCCTTCGGTATCGATCCGGCGACACCCTCGTCGGCGTGGTTCACCGCGCTGGTCGGCCGGGCTCCCAGACGACCATTACGACGCTGGCTTGCCTCCCCGAGTGCGAGGTCGACATGGAGACGCTGGTGCTCATCGGCAATACCACAACCAAGCTCGTCGGGGATCGCATGGTCACGCCCCGCGGTTATCCTGCCGCGCCAGCCGTGCTCGCTGTTGCCGATCCGAAGACGGCTGAGAATCAGGAGCGCTCGTAATGCCTCGAGCCAAAGCCCTCATGATTCAAGGCACCGGGTCTCATGTCGGGAAAAGCCTCATCACGGCAGCCTTCTGCCGGCTCCTCTCGAATCAAGGTCTTCGGGTTGCCCCGTTCAAGGCGCAGAACATGTCCCTGAACTCCTTCGTCACGGGAGATGGTCGGGAGGTCAGCCGAGCCCAGGCGCTGCAGGCCGAGGCGGCGAGGATTCCGCTTCAGGTTGAAATGAACCCGATTTTGCTCAAGCCGACCTCTGAGAGCGGCGCGCAAGTCGTGGTGATGGGGCGGCCGGTCGGCACCTACCAGGCGAAGGCCTACCAGCAGTACAAGACAGAACTCTGGCCCGTGGTGGAGGCCGCCTATCGATGTCTGGCCGAACAGGTTGATGTGGTGGTCATTGAAGGCGCCGGGACCCCGGCCGAGATCAATCTGAACGCTCACGATATTGTCAATATGCGCGTGGCGGCCATGGCGGAGGCGCCGGTCCTGATCGTCGGCGATATCGACCGCGGCGGAGTCTTTGCGGCTTTGTTAGGAACCATGGAATGGCTGGAGGCCGACGACCGCCGGAGAGTGGCGGGATTTCTCATCAATAAGTTCCGAGGGGATGGCTCACTCCTGCAGCCCGGCATTGATGCATTGACAGGACGCACGGGCATCCCCGTGTTGGGAGTCATTCCCTATCTCTCCGATCTGACGCTCGACGAAGAGGATGGAGTGGCGCTTGACGAACGTGGCAGTTGCTCCACAAGTCATGGGACCAAGCTTGTCATTGGGGTCCCACGCTTGCCGCGCTTATCGAATTTCACCGATTTCGATCCGCTGGCCGCCGAACCAACGCTGGCCGTGCGGTATGTCCGACAGGCACGCGAGTTGGCCGGCTGCCAGGTCGTGATTCTGCCAGGGAGCAAAAACACCATTGAAGATCTGCTCTGGCTCCGCCGACAGGGTCTGGATCAGGAGATACGAGCCCTCTCTGAGCGAGGCGGAGTCATCATCGGAATTTGCGGGGGC
>JBQTHT010000235.1:0-8597 GCA_052389595.1 Nitrospiraceae bacterium | reverse complement strand
AACGAAGTGGAGTCATAATGCCTCGCTGCCGACCAATAATTTCGGCAACCCCACCTCCAAACTGACCTACAAGGATGTCGGCACGAATATCATAGACCTTTCAGCAAAAGTGACTTTCGCACAGCGGGTCTTTGTTCGCGCCAACTACGGATTTTCTGAAATAGGCGGGGGAAGATTGATTGACGACGATTTTCTCAAACAGGATGGGGGCGCGCCCACCTCGCGGACTCAGAGCAATATTAAGGGCGATGATGTCTGGTACGTCAACACCGATGTGGGATTGACTGCTCTCAAGTATCCCGGTCGTCGCGGGACCTTGGATGTCTTCGTGGGATTTCAATATCGGCGAGAGAAGCATGTCGCGACAGGGGTGACACAGGTGATTTGCACCGCGCCCGGCACATTTTGTGACCCCGTCGGTTCTCCTCCGACTCCCACCGGCCAGCCGGTCATCACCAACACCCAAACGTGGAGTTCAGTGAGAGTCGGCGCTCAAAGTGAATTCCGGGTGACACGTCGTCTCAGCTTCGAAGGCAAGGCCGTGTTTATTCCCTACACGTCCTTAAGCAATGATGATATTCATCACTTGCGCAACGATCTGCTGCAGAACCCCAGCATCGCGATGAGCGGGGCCGGGATCGGAGCCAATTTTGACGCCGAGGCGAAGCTGATGATCGTGAAAGGCTTGTTTGCGCGTGTCGGGTATCGATATTGGTGGACCAGGGTCAAAGACGGATCCGTCACATTCTATGCTCCGGCCGGGAGCGACACCGTCAACCTGAATGAATTCCAAAACATCCGGCAAGGTGTGACGTTCGGTGTCAGTTACGAATTCTAACCATCCTACCGCGACCGTGGACGGAGGGTCTCCTCTTCAGACTTCGCGAACAGACGTTTTGCCTCGGGATGGAGTTGGCCCGGGTGGCCATAAGGAATGCTGGCGGTTCGAAACAGCGGGGCAAGTTTGCCGTTGGGGTGCAAATAGCCGGCGCGAAGAGGAACCGACCGCTTAGCATGTTTGACGAGATGACAGGACGTCGACCGAATGGACGTCAGCCATTCCGCGATGTCGTGCGGATTGCCGATCGATGCCGAGAGCAAGAGCAAGCGCGCCTGAGCCGGACAGAAAATGATTGTTTCTTCCCAGACGACGCCTCGCTCCGGATCGGCCAGATATTGGGATTCATCCATAATGACCAAGCCTAAGGTGTCCAACCGCACGTCGATCTCGCCGCTTGCCGCATCGTAGAGCAAATTACGCAAAATTTCCGTCGTCATAATCAACAACGGCGCTTGTCCGTTGTCCCGCCGGTCGCCGGTGAGTATTCCAACTTTTTCCGGACCGAAGAGGCGGGAAAACTCCGTATATTTGGTATTCGAGAGGGCTTTAAGAGGGGATGTGTAAATCACGGTGCGATTATCGTCAATCGCCCGGCGCGCGGCTTCGATCGCTACGTACGTTTTTCCGCTTCCGGTCGGCGCACTGACGATCACATCGGTCGTTGCCAGCTGCGACAATGCCTCCTCCTGCCAGGGGTCCGGCACAAAGGGTTTGGGAGGCGGTACGCCGATACCCTCCAACCAAGCATGCAGGTTGATCGCAGGCTCTGCCGGCTCTGCTTCCGTCTGTGGTGGCGGCCCGGTTCGATGTCCAGGTTTAGCAGGATGGCGAATCTGTGGAGGAGGTGGTATGGCCTGAGACGGGAAGCCTTCCTGAACAAGCGTCTTCAGATCCGATTCCAGACCGGCACGATTCTCAGCGGAATGTCTGAGGAGCAGTTCAATCAGGCGACGCTTCCCTAATCGAAAGTGCCGATGGATGCGTCCACTCGCTAAACGATGGAGGAGTCCTACCGGTTGCTGAGCGAGAAGTTGTTCCAGTTCGTCGGTGGTCATATCATCGTCATATCATCTCTTCATGGTTTTCTAGCTCTCAGCAATCAGCTCTCAGCTTCCTTACTGACGGCTGACCGCTGATAGCTTTTCACGGCAGTTCCTCCAACACTCCACGCCGCAAAGCGGCGATCGCTTGTGCGGCGATGTCGGCGAGCCCCGGATGTGTCGCGCGCAAAGTATGGAGTTGGGATAGGAATTCCAACGTCCGGGCGAGGAGACGATAAATATCGCCTTCCGCCATCGTGGTGGCACGGCACTATCCGATCCACGTGAGGGTAGGATCGCCGATCCACCGTTCAGTGACGGCCGCCACATCGGCGCGGAGTAGGGGAGGATCTTCATGAGGCGTCAGCGATTCAGCTAATTTCCGAACCTGGCCCAAGAGCGAGGCTAACCCGGAGCTGATGCGAGGAAAGGCGCCTGGCCGGTCATCGTCGTGCGCGATGCTCGACATGACCGCCGCCAAGATCTGCGGTTCCACGCCGGTGAACGCTTCCGAGCGAATCAGCTCCGTAATGAGCAGCGAATGATCGATACGGATCAGACGCGCCCATTCTCCATCATTGGTCAACCGGGCTGTCGGAGTGAGATAGCCGAACTGTTGCAGCACTTCGATCCGTTCTTGAAAGCGATGCCACAAGCTTGTCCGCAGCGCCTGAATCGCTTTGGTGTGGCGGTGCATCTCCTGTCGAAGTCGTAACGCCGCCGCATGGTCTTTTTGACAGGCTGGGCGCGACGGGCATGTCGGACAGGGAAAATCGTCCAGGGCTTGCGCAACGGCTGTATCGGGAATGGCATCCATCTCGTCATGGATCAGAATCGGTAAAACGGGGAGGCGGGCCGGAAGGTCGGAGAGGTGCCGGCTGAGAGCGTGGAGGCTTTCAGGCGTACACCAAGGGTAGACGGGAGCTTCGGCACATTCGTAGACGCGATCAAAAATGTCGGTGATGATCAGAGCCGGACATTCCGTAATGGCCTCTCCAGGGCGCAAGACGGTCAATGTGGGGCTGCGCTGTCCTTTACTGCGATATTGCCGGAGCACGATCCCTCGACCTCTCGGCAGTCCGACGACCCGGCCTGGAGTCAGGAATTGTAATCGGGCCGCCAATTCCGGCGGTTCCACCCGCTTCATCTGTGCCCGATGAGTCTTTTGTTTACGCGCATGGTCGAAGACCTGCCACTGCGTAATCCAGTCGGTACAGACCCGAGCGCCGTATGGCTCCATCTGGATATGCAGACTATCCCGCTTTCGTTCCAACACCTCTGCGCGTTGATTGAGCTGAAATTGGGCGAAGCTTTTGGCCAAAATCGGCTGAATGTGGTCCAGCGGATGCGCTTTCAGCAAATTCAACACCATCGGATACGTGATGACGAACTGGCTCTCGATCGGTTCCGGTTGGCCGGTCAAGCCTTTGGTCAGGACGGCAAGATCGATATAGGGCGAGGGTGTGATAATGGCAAACCCCACGAGATCCTTTCCCCGCCGGCCGGCTCGGCCGGAAACCTGTTGCACCTCCCCGATCGTGAGATCGGTGAAATCCCTTGTCTTGCGGATGCTGGACTGGGTGATGACCACGGTACGCGCCGGAAAATCGACGCCGGCGGCGAGCGTCGTCGTTGCAAAGACAGCGTCCAGACATCCGTTCCTCATGAGTTCCTCGACGGCGATTTTCCATGACGGGAGGTGTCCCGCATGATGCGCGGCGACACCGATCTGCTGGACGGTCGCAATCAACGGGTGTTCCGCCACACTGGGATATTGGGCCACGACTTGGTCGAGCACGGCGGCAATCTTTTCCTGACGGGCCGGCGGGAGCCTGGATTCATGTAACTCGAAGGCCTGCATCGCCTCGTCACAGGCGCGGCGAGAAGTCAGAAACACGATGGCAGGAGTCAAGTGTCTCTGGCGGAGGGCGGCAATCAGATCAACCGGATGAATCGAGGGAGGCATGCAACTTCATTCCCTTGGAAATGACGACCAATCCGGAGTCCGTGACCTGAAATCGCTGACGGTCTGTCTCGGAGTCGTATCCGATTTCGGTGTGAGGCGGGATCACCACATCTTTATCGATGATGGCGCGTCGGATTTTCGCATGTTCGCCGATGATCACGTTTTCCATGAGGACGGACTCGCGAACATCGGCATGATCGAGGACCCTCACGTTTGGAGACAGCACCGACGTCTGCACGCGCCCTCCGGCCATGATGCAACCTCCGCAGACGATCGAATCCAGCGCCAGGCCCATCCGGCCGCCCTGATAGTCCTGGGCAAAGACGAATTTCGCGGGCGGAAACTGCCCTTGATAAGTGCGGATGGGCCACTGCTGGTCATAGAGGTTGAATTGGGGATCGACGGCGACTAAGTCCATGTTGGCTTCCCAGTAGGCGTCGAGGGTGCCGATGTCTCGCCAGTATTTGACCGCTTTTCTGTTCTCATCCTGAAACTTGAACGCAAAGACCCGCCGTTTTTCGATCATCCGAGGAATGATGTTCTTCCCAAAGTCATGCGGGGAATTTTCCTTGGCGTCTTCAATCAGATGTTCTCGAATCGCTTGGGATCGAAAGAGATAAATTCCCATCGAGACGAAGGCTTGGGCGGGATCGCTTGGCGCCGGCGTCGGATGTTTCGGCTTTTCATCAAACCGAAAAATCCTGCACTCTTCGTCGACGCCGATGACTCCGAAGCGGCTGGCTTCTTCGAGTGGGATATCAATGGCCCCGACGACCGCATCGGCTTGTTTGGCCAGCAAAAAATTATACATGTCGGCATAGTTCATCTTGTAGACATGATCGCCGGCAAGGATCAATAGAAACTCAGGCTGTTCGTTGTCCAGGAGAAACAGGTTTTGGTACACCGCGTCGGCGGTGCCCTTGTACCAGTCTTCGCTGATACGTTGTTGGGGGGGGACCGACGCGATGTATTCGCCGAGCTCGGCGCTCAGAATGGTCCACCCGCTTCGAATGTGTCGATCCAATGAATGAGATTTGTATTGAATGAGTACGGCAATCTGCCGTAGGCCGGAGTTCAAGCAGTTGCTCAGGGTAAAATCGATGATGCGATATTTGCCCCCAAAGGGAACCGCCGGCTTTGCTCGGTGCTCCGTGAGAGGATACAGGCGTTCTCCTTTTCCTCCCGCCAACACCATGGTGAGAATCTGATTCATAGGACCAAATTGTAACAGGACGACACAGGGGAAGGAAGCGGAATGATTGACATCCGAGGCGGCTGAGTTGATACTACGATCAGCGGCATCTGATCTTCAGGGAGTAGGGAATGGCGAAGATCGTCTCTTCAAAACGAAACCTAGCGCTCGCGGAGCTTCCCAAAGGCGGTCGGCCGGAGGCGACCATCAAAGATATGTCCTGGCGGCTGGATCGTCTGGAGCGACAGCTCCAGAAGCTGTCGGAACTGGTCAGAGACCATGCGGAGGACGCCGATCGGCTGGTTCGGATTGTCGCCGAAGACCGCAATGTGATCCGCCGCGAATTGCTCCGCAAGCATCAGGAAAAAGTTCGGGCAAGAAAACATTTGCGCGATGTCAGTGCGAAGGTCGGGCTGGACAGCTAGCCGACTTCCCATGAGTGTTCAGCCGTCTGCTAGGATTCAGCGATTCGATTCAGCCCGGTGCGCATTCTCTCTCCCGCCGTTTCCTGTCATCCATTACCTGTACAGAGGACGCGGCAACGGTGGCCGACGTTAGCGTAGAGACTCGCGGTCTGGTGAAGCGATATGGCCACACGTTGGCGGTGGATTCCGTCTCGCTCGAAATCAGGCGGGGTGAATTTTTTTCTCTTCTTGGTCCCAGCGGAGCAGGGAAAACGTCGGTGTTACGCATGGTGGGCGGATTCGAACGACCGGATGCGGGAGAGGTATTGATTGACGGGCGGTCGATGGCCGATGTGCCCCCGAATCGGAGGCCCGTCAATCTGGTATTTCAATCCTATGCGTTGTTCCCACACCTGTCGGTGTTCGACAACGTGGCGTTTGGTCTTGAAATGCAGCGGGTGTCGCGAGCGGACATTCCCTCGCGTGTCCGCTCCGCTTTGGACATGGTGAAACTCTCGACGAAACACGGTCGGTTGCCGTCACAACTTTCCGGTGGCGAACAGCAACGTGTGGCAGTCGCTCGCGCGTTGGTCAATCGTCCGGCCGTGGTCCTGTTAGACGAACCGTTGGCTGCGCTCGATCAGCAATTACGGCAGGAGATGCGGGTGGAACTGAAGGCGATCCAAGCACAGGTCGGTACCACGTTCGTGTGTGTGACTCATCATCAGGAGGAAGCCTTGACGATGTCGGATCGAGTGGCGGTCATCAATGCCGGGCGAGTCCTTCAGGTGGGCCGCCCGCAGGACATTTATGAGTCCCCCGCTACAGCGTTCGTGGCGCGGTTTGTCGGTGTGTCCAACGAGATCGCCGGTCTGGTACAGGGCATCGAGGACGGGCGGGGAACTCTGGCGGTGCCTGAGTGTCCGGACATGCCCCCGATTCACGTGCAAGGTCCCACCTCTCTGGTAGAGGGAAGCCGCATGACACTGTGGCTCCGGCCTGAACGGCTGCACCTTTCTACACAAGCCGGGAGCGGAGGGTTTGAGAACAACGTGGCCGCTCTGGTGGAGAAAGTCCTCTACAACGGCAGCGAAACGCAATACCTGCTGCGTCTTCCCGGCCGACTTCTTTGGACAGCGCGAATCCCGAATGAATATGCCGATCAGAAACGGTTTTCGGTCGGCGAGACGGTCTCTGTTCGATGGAGCGCAGCGGAAGGGGTGATGCTGCCGGAGTGAGGAACGATTCGACTTACCGCGGCATTCCCGCTCGATATTCCGGTTGGTTGCTCGCGCCGGGATTTCTCTGGACCACGCTCTTCTTCTTTTTCCCGCTCCTGTTTGTTCTGCTGATCAGCTTTGCGACTCGCGGCGCTTATGGCGGCGTGGTCTGGACGTTCAGTCTCGTCAACTACCTCGACTTGGTTCACCCGTTATATTTTCGCATCATCTGCCAATCGGCGCTCTTGGCCGCTGCGACAACAATCTGTTGTCTCGTGCTTGGCTTTCCGCTTGCCTATTATATCGCCCACGCCACGCCGCGGCGACAAGGGATGTGGCTGGTATTCGTGATGATTCCATTCTGGACGAATTTTTTGGTCCGCACCTACGCCTGGATCTTCATTCTTCGGGCGGAAGGACTGATGAACACGATCGTCATCGGGCTGGGACTCATCGATACTCCGATAGAAATTCTTTACTCCAACGCTGCCGTCGTGATCGGATTGGTATATGGATATCTCCCGTTTATGGTTCTGCCGTTGTATGTCGCCATTCAACGTCTGGACTCTTCCTTAGTGGAAGCGGCGCGCGATCTCTATGCTCCTCCCTGGGCGCTGTTCCGGCGCGTGATTCTGCCCTTGACGAAACCGGGCATCGTTGCCGGCTGCATGTTGGTGTTTATTCCTTCGCTCGGCGCCTTTCTCACGCCCGACTTGCTCGGAGGGGCTCGAACCATGATGGTCGGGAACCTCATTCAACACGAGTTTCTCGTCGTTCGTGATTGGCCGCTGGGAGCCGCGATCTCGTTTGTCTTGCTGGTTTTGGTGGTTGCTGCGCTGGTTGTCTATTTCAGATCGGAGGGACCGCTGCGAAGAAACGAGACGAACCAATCATGCGGGAACATCGGTGGTTACGCAGAATCAGCATCGGTAACATGATCTTTCTCTATCTGCCGATCGCGGTCCTCATCGTCTTTTCTTTCAACGCCTCTCGTTTAGCCGCTACGTGGCAGGGTTTTACCGTCACATGGTATGAAGCGCTGGCGAAGGATTCCGCCTTGCTTGACGCCATGTCCAACAGTCTGATCGTGGCGGTGGTGTCCACGATTTTGGCCACCGCACTGGGCGTCGCGGCCGCCTTGGGATTGGACCGGATGAGATCACGTCTGCGGCAGGTCCTCGAAGGGGCGCTGCTGCTGCCTCTTGTGATCCCGGAAGTGATGATGGGCGTGGCCTTGATGTTGGCCTTTGTCATGGTGAAGTGGCCGTTGGGATTGAGCACCGTCATCGTCGGCCATACGGCATTCAATCTGCCGGTCGTGACGGTGATTGTGCAGGCGCGTCTTCGCAAGCTGGACCCTTGGTTGGAGGAGGCGGCCTACGATCTGGGAGCCACGCCATGGCAAGCGTTTCAGCGAGTCACATTCCCGATGCTGATGCCGGCGATTATCGGAGCGGCCTTGATGGCTTTTACCATTTCTCTCGATGACTTCATTGTCACATTTTTCACCGCCGGTCCGGGATCGACCACACTTCCGTTGAAGGTCTATTCGATGATCAAGTCCGGCGTATCTCCCGAAATCAACGCGCTGTCCACGATCCTCGTGCTGATTTCCATGGCGCTCATAGGACTTTCGCTCGTCCTCCAGCGTCGATAGCTCGGAGCCCACTCATGTCGTGTGTCGTGTTCAAGGCGGTCGGCTTCTTCTTGGTGCTCACGCTCTCCTCGTGCGATCTATCGTCCTCCTCTGATAGGGGGAGGAATCAGGCGAGCGAGACGCTGCATTACTTTACTTGGTCGGATTATGCCGGGCCCGAGCTGCTGGCCGAATTCGAACGGCAGGCTGGAGTGAAGATTATCGTGGATACGTTCAGCAGCAATGAAGAAATGCTGGCAAAATTGCAAAGCGGGGCTACCGGCTATGATGTCGTTGT
>JBQTHT010000234.1:0-2717 GCA_052389595.1 Nitrospiraceae bacterium | reverse complement strand
CCTTCTTCTCCGCCGAGATGGCCAAGGGCGGCCTGCGCAAGCTCTTCACCGCCACCGAGGCCGTGGGCTACGACCACGAGCTGCTCGATGTCTGGTTCGGCGAGAAATTCCTGAAGGCCCACCCCGATGCCGTGCGCGCCTTCCTCGCCGACTACGTCGCCGTCACCAAGTACTACCTCGCCAACAAGGAGCAGGCGAAGACCGACCTGCACAAGGCCGGCTTCGTCCGCACGCCCCTTCCGGTCTACCTCAAGACCTCCGACTGGAAGCGCGACCCGAATGCTCGCGTCGACGTCGAGAGCCTGAAGAAGCTATCGCAGTTCATGCTCGAGAAGCTGCAGTGGCTGGAGAAGCCGGTGAATGTCGACTCGATGGTGGATTTGAGCTACTTGCCGCGCTAACCCGGTGCTCACCCGAAATGCCGCTGACGATGACAGTTCGGGCAGAGCGCCAGTGCGTTGCTTACCGTGTCGTCGCCGCCATCGACAAGCCGCACACGATGATGGATCTCGAGGTACGGTGAACCATCGCTTGCACGCGTAAATGGGGCCGGGCGCCCACACTGCGCACATTTCCCCTTCGCCCGGGCTAATACTTCGGCAACGACGTCAGGGTTGCGTACAAACACCGTAGTAACGACTTCCATCTTTCGAGGCTTACGCGGGGCAGACAGAAGCCGTTTTCGACGTTGTTCTGGACTGCTTTTAAGAGACTTACGGACCTGACGTTCGAAGGCCGCGTTGTCCAGTAACACGGGCGTAACTGTGCCCCAGCCGGAGGTGAAACTCTTGCTCCGGCGTGGCCGCCATTCAAAATGCGAGAGCCTCGTGCGGCGAGAATCAACAAAATGGAGCCGCAGCACGCCCAGCTCGTTACTCCGCACTTCATTGAAACGAGGATGTGCACCGTAGTCCAATTCGGCGTGACGTTCGCGTACCTCAAGCCGGCACTTAGCCAGGTACTGTTCGCCCGACGACTCAATGTACCTGTGCGTAAAGTTAGGCAACACACCGGTCCGGGCAAAAGCCGCCCTGGGAAAAAGATCGATCTCGCCCTTTGAAATCCGCGGCCTCAGCCATTGAATCGCGACGTCGCTCATTTCAGCCATGTGTCGATCCCATCGCCCGACACGAAGAGTGCCGAACGCTGCGTTCTCTCCTTGGCCAGCGCCGGCAGGCGGTCCCACAGACGCCGGGACTGGGGATATCCGGCGATGCGATGCTGTACGGGGGTTGCGGATCGCTCATTCGCTGCAGTGTTTCGCCAAGGATTGCTAAGAAGCAATTCACTCGCATGGCCGACCCTGAGCCTCCTCCTTTAACCTCAATCAGCCCGTGTCGCGCGGCGATATCGACGCCATGCGCGCCAGCCCAAGCAAACTTCAACAGCTCAACTATCTAACTCGAGCCATTTCTTCAGCGCCTTTTGACTTCATCTTCTGACTAAGTGTCGAGCATGTCCCATTCATCGCCAAACACCCATCGGATGGCAGAAAGCTTTCCGTTAATCATGCCCCACTCAAAATCGGTCCACGGGCCGATCTTATCTTTACCGAGTTCACGCTCGGTCCTCTTAGCCGCGCGCACTGCACCCTTCCAGACCTCGTCGATGATCTCGTTTTGATTATCTCGTTTACCTTTTTCCCAGACTTCCCGCGGAACGATCTTGATCTTGCCCTTCTGGATTAACCACTCTCGATACTTATGCCGGTTGTACCAAATCTGCCGCCAAAGTATCTCGTGTGCATCAAGGATTTCTGTCAGTGAGCGCGGCTCCTGTTGCCACATCTGCTCCCATATCAGTTCGGTCACCGTGGAGGGATCAATGCGACGAAGCAGTTCGGCCAAGTTTATGAAGTACATCGACCTGATCTTTGAGAATTGCGATGCGAAGTCAGGATGCGGGAGCTTGTGATTGCCGTTCAATGCACTGAAATCATTTTTGTTATGCGTCACGAAGGCGAAACGCTCCCCGGCGTTGCCGGTCTTTACTGCTTCAAAGTACGTCTCCAAGACAATAGCGTCAGCTATGGAGTTCTTGCCTTCGCGATGGCACGGGGCTTTCCGATTCAGCGCTCGATCAGCGGCGCGGAGTTTCACGACGTCGGATGTTTCGACGATTGCGGCCCGCCGCAACAGCGTGTCCACGCGCCTGAGGACACCTTCCGCCGCACCGCCGATAAGGGGGATCTTGTGGTTTAGGTCGTCAAGTTGCGCTAGCAGGGCCTTCTTGCGCCTGGAGTCAGCAGTACCTCTGTTCACCGCGTCCTTTACCTGTTGGAAGTGGCCACCAAGGCTTCGCGCACTTGCTTTGGCGACTCGTTCACGGTTCTTATGAAACTCATCATGCACAACGCGAGGGACGATCAAGCACAGCTTCTTATCCCTGACCATGTTCTCCACGATCAGGAGAAGCGGCGATTGTTTTGGGTCTTGCGCGAGGTCCAGCCAGACGGAGGTATCAATGAGCACGTTAAACATGACCGTTTAGGCCCGCGACTCGCTCCGAATCAAATCCCAGATGTAATTCCTGTACTCGTGGCACTGTAAGGACTTCTTGATTTCAAGGCTGCGCGGGCGCGGAAGGTCGATCTTCACTTCCTCGCGGATGCGCCCGGGACGGGCGGTGAGGACGGTGACGCGGTCGCCGAGGTAGACCGCCTCGTCGATGTCGTGGGTGACGAAGACGATGGTCTTGCCGGTGCGCTCCCAGAGGCG
>JBQTHT010000233.1:0-2872 GCA_052389595.1 Nitrospiraceae bacterium | reverse complement strand
TCCATTCGCTTCTAAGCGAGTTCACGCCGGCCTTGACCGGCTTTCTTAATTTCATCACACGATCCTGATAGAATCCGCCCATCATCTATTGCTTCGCAGCAGGCCCACTCGATTGATATTCTCGATGGCTGGACGAGTCCCACGATACGGTCAAGCCGGCGGCGAAACGGCGCCATTCTCAGCCCTACGACCACGGAACCTCACCGCTCTGTTACGAGCACGACTCCCTCGCCGGATTGTGGCGCTGCTGAAGGAGATCGGAGCGAGGGCCGACGGGATGGGCTGTACCGCCTTCGTCGTCGGCGGATTGGTTCGAGACCTCCTGCTCGGCATTCCGAATCTTGATGTGGATATCACGGTCGAGGGAGATGGCATCGCCTTCGCTCGCGCGATCGGGTTGCGCCAAGGGGCTCGCGTCAAAGCGCATGAGCGGTTCGGGACGGCGGTCGTGACATGGCCGGACGGATTTAAGCTGGATGTGGCGACGGCCCGCGTCGAATCGTATCACCATCCTGGGGCGCTCCCTGTCGTGAAGTTCGGCTCGATTCAGGAAGACCTGTCTCGCCGGGATTTTTCCATCAATACACTGGCTATCCGTCTCAATGCTCACTCCTTCGGCCACGTGATCGACCTGCACGGAGGGCTTCGCGATCTGCGCCGGGGCATCATCAGAGTGCTGCACGATCATAGCTTCCTGGACGATCCGGTCCGGATCCTGCGCGCGATCCGGCTGGAACAGCGGCTAGGCTTTTGTCTTCATCCGGACACGCGGACGTTGTTGGTGGAAGCCGTCCGAGCAAACATGTTCAACCGGTTGTCGGGTCGCCGATTGCTGGATGAGCTGATGCGGTTGCTGTCGGAAGCTGAGCCTTTCCAAGGCCTGGCGCGTGTAGGCCGACTCGATCTTCTCCGGTGGATCCACGCAGAACTTGGTTGGTCGGCCGGGCTGGGCACGTTGTTGAAGGACGTCAAAAAGACTCTGGACTGGTATGCGGTCGCGTTTTCCGATCGACACGATCGAACGGTGGAAGGATGGCTGGTGTATATGATGGCGATGATGGATGGCTTGTCTGATCCTGCGGCCAAGCAAGTCATGAAGCGCCTTCCGTTCAGCAAACGACAGGTGGAGATCATTCGAATGACTCGAGCGCTCTCGTCAACCATCGTGCGGCGTCTGACCAAGCGGTCTCTTTGTCCGGCTGAAAACGTTCGATTGTTGACCGGGGCTTCCGACGAAATGTTGTTGCTGCTGATGGCGAAATGCAAGTCCACGTTCGTGAAACGTCGCATCATCAAGTATCTGACCGTCTATAAAGTCATACAGCCGGCGCTCACCGGCGCCGACTTAAACACGATGGGTCTCAAGCAAGGTCCGCTGTATACAAGAATCTTGCATCGCTTGCGCGATGCCAGGTTGAATGGAGAGGTGAAGACGGTGCAAGAAGAACGGAGATTCGTCCAGCGACTGATCGGGCGCTGAACATTCCTTTCTAGCCCTCGGTCATTTCCCTCGACTCTCGTTGGGCCGGTCGTCTTGCGTTTCCGGCGAGTGGACGTCCACATCGTTCGAGATGAGGGGCAGATTGACGAAGAACGTTGTTCCTGCGCCGGGCTCGCTTTTCACCTCGATATAGCCATGATGCTCTTGAACGATTTGGTGCGCGATCGTTAAGCCAAGTCCCGTGCCTTCCCGTTCATCGCTGTCGTGTTTGGTGGTATAGAACGGATCAAAGATGTGTTCGAGATTGTGAGCATCGATTCCACAGCCGGTATCGCCGATCTCGATTTGAACGCACGGATCGATGTCTTGTTTTGTCAGCAGGCGGGTGCTCACGGTCAACCGGCCTCCCCGGTCATTCATGGCATCCATCGCGTTCAGCAGTAGGTTCATGAGTACCTGTTTGATTTGTTGTCGATCGAGTTGGACCGGAGGGAGCGCCGCATCGAGATCCGTGTGGATCGTAATGAGCTTGTTGTCCGCCTTGACTTCGACAAAGTGCAGGCAGGACGAGACGATCTCATTCAGATCGTCTTCCATGATCTGAGGCGTCATATAGCGCGCGTAGTCCAGGATTTCCTTGATCAGCCGTTCAATGCGATGGACGTCTTCCAAGACCACGTGAGTAAACGGACCCATGAACTCCGGATCGTCCTTACGTTCGGGAGCAAGTTGCACGAACGTCTTGATCGAGGTCAAAGGGTTGCGAACTTCATGGGCGAATCCACCGGCGATCGTTTCTAAAGACCGGAGACGATCCGTACGCCGCATCAAGATCTGAGAGCGTTTCAAATCTTGATACAGCATCGCATTGTCGAGCGCGATGGAAGCGTTCTGTCCGAGGGTCGTGAGCAGATGAAGGTCATCCGCAGAGAACGCGTGATCATCCGCTCGCGCCCCCAAATTACAAAATCCGATCACCCGGTCTTTGTTGACGAATGGAATGCAGACTTCCGCCTCCATCGCTTTCAATGTGTCCAGGACCGATCGCTCATCCTTGAGCTCCGCACTCCGTTCCAACTCTCCACGAACCAGCACACTCTGATGGCGGGCATGGTAGCGCGGGAGAGTGTCCCCCAATGTGAGGAAGGGTATTTCCGTATGGCCGAGGCGCCATCCATGCGACGAAACCGCGACGTACTTGTCCTGTTCCTTATCGAGGAGATAGAGGGAGGCGGCCTTGATGTCCATGGCCTTGACGAGCGTCCGGACAATTTCTTCGGTGAGAGTTTTCAAATCAAGAATGGTCACCAGCGCCTTCGAAAATTGGGAAAGCGTCGACGAAAGATCGTACCGGTTTTTGAACAGCATCCGGGCGACGGCATCTTGAGTCCCCTCTTTCATCTGGTTGGCGGCGAGAAGGGCTAAGGCAAA
>JBQTHT010000232.1:0-11715 GCA_052389595.1 Nitrospiraceae bacterium | reverse complement strand
TCAAACGACCGGCTATTTTGCTCCGTCCGGCCATTACGGCGCCCCTCACGATTTCCTGTACCTGATCGAGGAGTTGCACCGACACGGTATCGGCGACATCCTTGATTGGGTGCCGTCCCATTTTCCTTCCGATGAACACGGACTGAATTTCTTCGATGGCACACACCTCTTCGAACATGCCGATTCTCGCCAGGGCTATCATCCCGATTGGAACACCTGTGTGTTCAACTATGGCCGAAACGAGGTGCGCAGCTTTCTCATCAGTAGCGCGTTATTCTGGTTGGAGAAGTATCACGTCGACGGACTCCGGGTCGATGCGGTGGCCTCCATGCTCTATCTGGATTATTCCCGCAAGGAGGGTGAATGGATTCCAAACCAGTACGGCGGCCGAGAGAACGTGGAGGCGATTGGCTTCTTGCGTCGCTTGAACGAAGAAGTCTACCGGCGGCATCCTGATATCCAGATGATCGCGGAGGAATCGACCTCCTGGCCGATGGTTTCCCGACCGACCTCGGTCGGCGGCCTTGGGTTCGGACTGAAGTGGGACATGGGTTGGATGCATGACACGCTCGAATATATGGCGGTCGATCCGGTGCATCGCAAGTATCATCACAACAACCTGACCTTTCGCATGCTCTACGCATTCCATGAAAACTTCGTGCTTCCCTTGTCCCACGACGAGGTCGTCTACGGCAAGGGTTCATTGCTCGGCAAGATGTCGGGTGATGATTGGCAAAAGTTCGCGAACTTGCGGCTGTTGTTTGGGTATATGTACGCTCAGGCGGCGAAAAAGCTTCTCTTCATGGGAGGCGAGTTCGGACAATGGGGGGAATGGGCGCACGACGGGAGTTTGGAGTGGCATCTGCTGGAGCACGCACCGCATCAAGGCATTCAGCGATGGGTGGCCGACCTCAATCGTCTGTATCGCGCAGAGCCTGCGTTGTATGAACGCGATCTCGATCCCTCCGGCTTTGAATGGATCGATTGCAACGACGCCGATTCCAGTATCATCAGTCTGATGCGGAAAGGAAAAACAACAGAGGATCTGATTCTCGTTGCCTGCAACTTCACCCCTGTCCCCAGACAGTACTACCGTATTGGCGCACCCCGCGGCGGTTATTGGCGAGAACTTCTCAATAGCGACGCCGCCTGTTATGGAGGCAGCGGGATGGGGAATGGGGGTGGCGTAGAGGCGCTCGCCAGTCCCTTGCATGGGCGGTCTCATTCGTTGCTCCTGACTTTACCTCCACTATCGGCGGTGTTCCTGAAAACAACCGGCTAGAAGAAGCGCCGGTCTCGTACACGTCGTCACTTCTGATAATAATTCCGCACGTCATTGAAGCATTCATGTCGTCGCACGCGGCGTTTGTGTTAGACTGAGCGCCGCTCGGCAGAGTATTTTTTACGGGCAAGGATGCATCCGATGTTCCAGGCCCTCAGAATCAAATGTCCAATTCCAATGCTCTTCTGCATGATCCTGGCGGGTTGCGCGCATGATGTGTATCAGGAACGTACGGACGAGATGAAGGCTCACGTCGAAGCCTTCTACAGCCATCTGAAGGCCGATCGAGTCGAGGCGGCAATTCATGAGAACGAACGAATTGAAACCATGGCAAGCCAAATGGGCGAGGCCATTCGAAAGCGGACATCCCAGCCGAGCCCCAATCAAATCGACCGTGACTGGGCGCTGGTTAGAACGGCCAATGAAACGGCTGCGCAGAACTGGCTGGCGTTAGGCCAATACTTTTCCATCAAGAAAAAATATTCTCAGGCACGCGCCACTTACCGGCGGGTGGTGGATACCTATACCGGCGCCACGGAAAAGACCTATCGCGCACAAGCTGCACGTGCGCTGCAGGATCTTGACATCCTGAACATTCCCGCCGAGCAGCCGTGAGCCGTCTTCCCGTTCTGTTCATGCTGACTACTCTCTTCGCCGGGCTTACGGTGGGCTTCGGCGGATGCATGCACAACATTCACGTCTCACCCGACCCCGGTGTTGTCTCGATCGCTCCCATTCCGCTTTCTTTAAAAGTCGAAGTGACCTGGTTTGCGCTGGAGGGGGCGGATCATATGCCGGGAATATTTGATCTCAACTGGTCCTGGCGAGATTTCCGGCAAGCCGTTGTTACTTACATTCAGAAGCGGCGTAGTTTCAAGTCGGTAGGTCTGGAACCAGCCGATTTGACGCTGTCAATCAGATCTTTCCTGACGATGCGATCGCGTGTCCACTATACCTACCATCTGCGGTTGGAATCGACTCTGGCTTCCAACAAGAAGCCTGTCGGCACCTATGTCACCGAAGCCCAAGCCGACGGATCTGCCATTCGATGGAACACGGCATCCGATCAGGAGCCAATTGCCGAAGTCGTCCGCCTCGCCTTGGATGAATTGCTGACAAACATTGAAGCTGATCGGGCACAAACGCTCAGGGCCGATGGTCCATAGCCGCACCAATCAGATACTCTACCTCTAAGAGAATAAGAAAGAAGGGGCATGGGACCAATTTGACCATGGCCAGAGCTTGTGTTAGGGTGCTGTACCGTACGAGCCCAGTCGCTATCTCATCTCTCGCGCTTCCCGCTTCCATGTGTATCTTCTGCGCGATCGATTCCAGGGACACGCCGCTCCTACGAGTGACCGGTTCGTGGCTCAGGTCGTACTGAGATGGGGGGTTGCTTGACCTTTTGAGGTTGGGGACTCCCCAAAAGAGCCGCCGGGACGAAAAGACCATGAGCAGAATGAATGTAGAACCCATAGCCACGCTACCGGACGGTTCGCACTTATTGATCAGCACTCAGTCATTGAAGGAAGGAAATTTTTCCTGCGGATTGTACCTGGCTAGACCGGGGGAAACAGACAGACTGAATCTACGCCTGGTTTCAAATCACGTGGAGGCTCCCACGTGTCTGGCGGCCCAAGAGAGCGCCTATACGTATGCGCAACGGTTGTACCCTGGAATGGTTGACGGGATCAAGAAACCTCCTTATCTAGTCTGGTCGGGTCCCTTTCCTCAGCCTTGAGCGAGCGAGCCGTGCCATTGAGAAGTAAACCCCTATTGTTTCGAAGGAGTCACGAATGCCTTGGCGTAACGCAAATAAAGCGCTGAAAGAGAAAAAAGTGCATCGGAAGCCCAAGATACGCTGGCACCAGTTGGGTCTCAATGATCCAGCGCTGGAGAAGAATTCTGCAACGATGGAAGAAATACGGCAACAAGTTGTGGCACTGGCCAGTCGAGGCCTTGGACAAGGGGTACGATCACGGTCAGCGGAACAGACTATCCATAAGACCAAATCCCCTCGTCAGGGGACTGTTCTCCCAAGACGACGCATGACGGTCGATTAAAGTGTCATGATGATTCCTTCACTCACGCCATTGCCCAGCGTCGTCCGTTTTTTAGAATGACTTCGTGAATTCGAACGAGGTTGTAGCGGATATTCGTAGTGATCGCAAGGACAATGTCGAATCATATAAGAAAGTGGGGATCAGGGTCATGACATCCACTTTCTAAAAAAGGAGGGACGCCATCGCAAGACCAGGAAAAACAACTCTCGCCAAACGCGATCGCGAACGGGCCAAGCAGGCAAAACAAAAGGAGAAGGCAGCACGTCGCGAACAACGGAAAACCGAAAAGGTGATCGGCCCATCATCCAGAGACGACGAAGACCCGGATCTCGCCGGTCTGGTATGGGGCCCCCAACCGCCCCTCTTCTAAATAGTTGTTCTCGTCTGCAAGTGCCGATCTGAAATTTCATCGTGTCTTCGCAAACGAGCAAACCGTTTGCCACCAAAAGTGCTCCGACGATCCCGACTGTGGATCGAATGTGCATCCCGGCAAACCGTCTATGCCCATTCGAAGCGTTCTTGAGCAATGGCGACGATTCTCATCAATCCATTGACCGCGAAAGATCTCTCTCCCCTGCAGACGGCTACTACCCCGAGACCGTCCGGTCACCTCACCAAACAGGCTGACAAGCTGCAAACACGCCTCTGTCGGCTGGTGGGCCAGGCTATCGCCGACTACCGCCTGGTCGAAGAGGGCGATAAGGTCATGGTCTGCCTGTCGGGTGGTAAGGACAGTTACGGCCTTCTTGATATCCTGCTTGCATTGCAACGGCGGGCTCCGATTCATTTCGACTTGATGGCAGTCAATCTTGACCAGAAGCAACCGGGATTTCCCGCACGTGTGCTCCCGGAGTATCTGACACGACTTGCTGTGCCGTTTCATATCGAAGAGCGAGATACCTACTCGATCGTCAAACGGTTGATCCCTGAAGGTGACACCACCTGTTCGCTCTGTTCGAGGCTTCGGCGAGGACACCTCTATCGAATCGCCTCCGAGTTGGGAGCGACCAAGATCGCACTGGGCCATCACCGCGATGACATCCTTGAGACCCTGTTTCTGAATCTGTTCTTCAACGGCAAGATGAAAGCCATGCCACCGAAGTTGCGATCGAAAGATGGACGACACATCGTGATCAGGCCGCTCACATATGTGAAGGAGGCAGACCTGTCTCGTTATGCGGAGATGAGGAAATTTCCGATTATTCCCTGTGACCTATGCGGCTCACAAGATAATCTGAAGCGGAAGCAAGTCAAGACGCTGTTGCGAGACTGGGAGCGGCGATTTCCTGGATCAACCGACAACATCTTTGCTGCGCTGTCCAACGTCGCTCCGTCATTGCTGCTGGACCGCAAGCTTTTTGACTTTCAATCCATCCTCGCAACCGACGCCGACTCCATACTCACAACCGCAATGAACAACCGATAGGCGCTCTTCCAGCCGATCGGCTGCTGCCGCGGCACCCTCGATCCTCTCTACCAACCGTCGTCTTGTTATTTTTTTAGTTTCTCAGAGAAATGCTGGCGAAACTTGGCAATCTTCGGACCGACCACGTAAGTGCAGTACCCTTGTGTCGGATTGCGGGCGAAATATTCCTGATGATAGTCCTCGGCAATGTAGAAGGCGCCGGTGGGAACTACTTCGGTCACGATAGGACGGTCGAAGACCTTCTCTTTTGTGAAAGTCGCCATCACCTGATGAGCGACCGCCTTTTGTTCGGGTGAATGATAAAAGATTGCGGACCGGTACTGGGTGCCGACATCGTTACCTTGTCGATTCAAGGTGGTGGGATCATGAATGGCGAAAAAGACCTCCAGAATCTCGCGGTAGGTCACGACCTCCGGATCGAAGGTGAGACGCACCACTTCGGCATGACCGGTGCTGCCGGTACAGACTGCATCGTACGACGGGTTCAACATCTGCCCACCCATATATCCGGACTCCACCGACTCCACACCTTTCATCTGGTCATAGACCGCTTCCAGGCACCAGAAACAGCCCCCGGCCAACGTGGCGACCTGTCTTACAAGCTGGGCGCCGGCTTTTGAGTCTGTCATGAGGGCTCCATTCTTACGTAGTGGACTCGTAAGGACTTCATTCGTTCTTGGTTTCCGCAGTGATAAGGCTACTGGCTGGGAAAAATCGTGTCAACTAGTTAGACGGAGGTCAGCCTGATAAAGAGGTCCGAATAGGGAGATAGAGGCGGGTGAGAATAAAGCTGAGCGCCGGGGACGCTGTGTACGTTGCGTGCGTCCCCGACTGGTCGGCAAAACCTACTTATCGCGCAAGAGCATGTGGCCGCGTCGATTCTGTTGATAGCACGACTCGTTGCGATCGAAGCAGAAGGGGCGTTCTTTTCCATATGACACGATCGCAAGTTGCTTTGGATTGACTCCTAGATTGGCAAGAAAGTTGCGAACGGCTTTCGACCGTTTTTCACCCAGCACAAGATTATAGTCATGGCTTCCACGTTCATCGCAATGTCCCTCAATCTTGAGGATAGCTTTGGGATTACCCTTGAGCCACGCTGCGTCATGAGTCAGCACCTTCATTCCTTCATTGGGGATGTTCCACTCGTCATACCCAAAGAAGACATCCTTGAGCCCTGCCGCCATAGCCGCGGCTTCCTCACGACGTAGCTCCGCAAGCTTCCGGTCGGATCGGTCCGAGGGCTGCTCCTTGGCTACTAGGGTCCCGCCACCCAGCCTCTCCTCAGAGGCGACTTGGCCCCCGACAAGAGGATCCAGTCCTTTAAGCGACCCGCCTTCACGATCTGCAGCAGTTCCTCCACGTTGTCTGGACTTTTCATATTGCGCGAGGCCGCCTTCATGGCCTTCTGATTCACTGCCCGACTGAATCCATTTCATGCTACAGCCTTGTCCGGTCAAGAGGATGAGGCTCAACGTTGCAAAGGCCCATGGATGGATGTGCCGACTAGTCATTGGTCTTACTCCTGATGAAGGTTGTGAAACGATTCGACGGCCAGAGCCTCTTCCTGAGGCGGCCAGAGTCTGTGAAAGAAAATATACCACTTGTGATGGGCTGCTTCTGGACTAGGCCATTGTTTGGTAAAAACTAAGATTATCGCCTGGTTGGGGTGGGCAAAGACTAAACTTTGATGGGCAGAGGCCAGCGCTCAGGGAGGGTGAGCGGCATCCGAGAAGAATCAGGGGGCATATCTTGTTAGAGTCTACTCTCCGGTAGATGACGAAGACCCTTGCGCGTTCCGAACCAATCTCTCGAGTCTGCCTTTTGTATGTTCCGGTATTTTGAGAAATTCCAACCCAAATTCTCCTAGCACGGTCCATCGGACCGCAGCTAGTTCAATCCCGATTGGGACATCCTGATAGGGGCTGTGAATGGAGAGAGTTAGGTCAGTTCCGGCTTGAACCATCGTGGTGCTCTCCACCGCACAGCCTCCCAGGGAAAGATTATACATGGTCCCCTGCCTGACGCCTGCATTGTCGGAAGTCGCAAAGGAGATACGGAGATCAACAGGAATCCTCGGGTGCTGACGCAACTCCATAAGAGCCTCCATCTATAACTTCACGCACCAACACAGTCGCTCAGTTCTTCTGACGCATCGCTACGGCATCGATGAATTTGCGAAGCCGTTCATGCTCTTGCCCCCGAACATGCATGAATTCCAAGCCGAATTTCTCTCCAGTCGTCCAGCGCACCGCCGCCAGATCAACCCGCAAGGATGTGTACTGGTCCGGCAGTTGGATACGAAGGACGAGATAAGTATTGGAGAGCATCTGCGCATCGCTGACAACGGTACAACCTTCACTTGAAAGGCCGGTAATCAACCCGCCGCCGGCGACCTCGTTTCCCGAAAACGAAATCGGGAGCTCAACGTCGAAGCGGGGGGACTTTCGTTGTTCCATCAAAGCCCTCTTGGTGGAGCGAAATGGTCCTCACCCTCCTTGTGAAGTCTCCTGTCGTGGAACACGAATGTGTTTCCACCAATTTAGGCCAGCCTAGCAAAGGTCAGGGGGGCGGTCAAACATGATCGTTTCTCGCAAATCGCTTTGCAGCGCCTCCCTCTCATGTTAGAGATGGTTTTAAAGCATGACGTAGTTCTCTATCGACTAAGGACTCAGACGTATGAGAGATGTTCCTCGTCAGCACTCGTGGAGACTCTGGTTCCGTCGCCTAGCGATGGTTCAGTCGATGGTTATCCTGGGCTGTTGTGCCCTGCTGTCGGATGTGACACCATCCTTCGCGCTCTCCTCGCGTCTCACATCCCACGCCATCAAGATTACGATCTCGAGCACCAGCCTTCAGGGCGCGCTGCCATCCGGAAATGGGATCACAATTTCAGTCCAAGTACCGTATGATTCCTCGCATCACCGTGACACTTTGGTGGCGATCTTCGACAGCCCTGCGTTTCCCCAACAACTCAGTCCCTTGCTGGTGGATACCGACTCGTCCACGCTCTCCACTACACTTGAGCTTGGACCTCTCTCTGGATCGATAGGCTCCCCGGCGAAAGCGGTACCCCTGCATGTGACTATCGCGCGACAACGCGGGATGCACGTGGAGGAACTTGTCCGGCGTACCTTGTATGTGACGGTGACCGCTCCGGACACCGACCGTCGCGCTGTAAGGTTTTCTCTCGATCTTGCCGCCGGCGATGACCAGGCATCGGAAACCACTCTGCTTGATGGACCTATTCAAGAGCAGGACCTCTTATCGGAGGCCACGGCTGCTCCCCATCAAGGCTATTGGAAGATGGTGAACCGGCTCATTCGCAATCGGCTGCGGCTCGAACTTCCGTCACATCATCAATCACGTGTGCAGCGTGGCCCAGCAGTCCGTTTTCAGCTCTTCGCAAACGGTGAAGCTCAGTTAATCGAAGTGGAGCGGAGCTCCGGTGACGCTGAGCTGGATCACGCGGCCGTGTTAGCCGTCGTCAATACTCATCCCTTTCCGCCTTTTCCTCGTGGCGGGTCGGACGATCACATCGACGTCCATGTCGACCTGCCCGCCCCTCGACGCTAGCCCTTATCACGCTGAGAAGATCGCACGGAAGGCCGAATGGGTCCGATATACGCTCTCGCCACAACGAGATTGTCATACCGGACCCGACTGACGTGACCCCGAACATCGTTGGTGACGTAATGTAGAAGCCAGATCCAGTTCAGTCCGAGATCAGAAGTTGTCCGCCATCGAAACCCTTCAAATACGGCCGGAACGTTACGGTCGGGATAGAACGAGTCTCCTTGCCATGTGCCATGAGGATATCCTTTTCCATAGTCCGTCAATGCGTGCCGTCGATCCATAGGCTTAACTCGCCATTGTTCGCCGTGACGGGACGGTTTAGCTTGACGCGAAACTCGATTGATTGCCACGTTCCCGGTATCACCTTGTGGCGAGCATTCCGCATGAACGTGTTGCCGGATGCTTTAGCTTTCACGGTATGGGTAATCGGATCAACCTCAAATTCAGGAGGAGTCACAATCTCACCCCAACGTTTCATCTCGACCCAATAACTATAAAAATCGAATTCGAACGGGACAAGAATTTCAAATGCCACTGAAAAAGCGTACGTTCCTTCAGGCCAGTGGCAGCAGAGCCCTTGATAATGAGGCGACGGAGGGTTGAATCCTCCCAAGTAGCCGCCTGTATGATGATACATTCCGTCCGCCGCGTGTTTCACATAGTAGCGAATGTAGAGTTCTTCATAATTTCGTTCGAGCGCATGGTACAGATGCGCTCCGGAGGTCTGCCCGCCGAGCGCTGTCAACTCCAGCGCCATCGGGTCCGCGGCACCGGGAGCGCGGTCTGGAACCAGCGTCATGCCTGTTACATTTTTGACATTCGACCAATCCTGAGCAAAGTCATCGACCGACTGTCGGTCAAACCTCTCTATGAACACGACGGCGGGATGCGTTTCAATCCCTACGTCACCAGGGTAGCGGCTGGCCACTCCGGGATGATCAATCCCATGGGATCCTTCAGCTTCCCATGGTTCACTTTTCAGGGAGGACGTCTCTTGCTTGCAGGCGACCAGCAGGATCATCGTTGCCACCAGCAACGGCCGCATCAGTTTCATAGCAGCCGCTTCAGACTAGGATTAAGCACAGAAGAGTATGGAGAGGATGGGCTGGTCAATTTGCACAAAGACCGGCGGACTTCGTGTGACGCGCTACGGACCACTCACCATTCGCGCGTCGCTTGATGCAGTGTGACGGAATATCCTTGCTGGATACATGAAGAACGCCAAGCTCGTTAATCTGTTCGCGCTACTTTTTTCTGTATTCTCGATCGCAACCGGCTCGGCAACTTCAACGCGTGCGCCCAGCCCAACTATGTGGCATAACTTAATTACCGATTCGCGCAGCCTTGAACGATAGCCCAAACCTCGTTTTTGTCCGGGTTTCCAGGGACGGACGTCCGCAATTCCGCCCTTGTCCTCTGCGCATCGACGGGACGGAACGTCACTTCATACAGCGGCGTGGTCTCGCCTTGTACGACGCCATCTCTCCCCACCACTCGCAACACGTCCGACCCTGGATTGCTTTTGAGTTCCACATGGGCCAGTACATTCTTCTGATTCACCAGGTCATCGCGCGTGCATTCGGCTAGTGTCTTAGCTCCGCCGGAGAGAATACCGGACGCGACCGGCGGCGATTCACGAACCTCGTTCATCGTCGTCGCGCATCCTCCGGCACCGAGCGGCAGTACCAAAATCAGCGAAAAGCATCTCATAAAGGGGTACTGTATCAGGACCAATCCTGTTTAATCCAGAAGAGGGCAACTGAACTGGGATAAGTCACCGCTTGTTGCTGCCACCTGAGATGCTGGACACAGGTCCACCATGACGGCCGACTTGGCTCTCAGAACGGATGGGAATGGGACGCAAGTCAGACCGTGCTAACACGACACAAAACTTCTGCATTGTCCTATGAACGGCCAGAAAAGCAGGAGGATCAACGCGAGGTTGATGTGAATAGTGCAGCTGGGATTCGAACCCGGGCCCTCGCCTAAAAAGTTCGAAAGAAACAATTTTAGTAGCGGCTCGATTTTTCGATGGTTCCCCGTTTGTTCTTTGAATGTACGGCTCTATGGAAGTTCTCGGTCGGTATTCGACTGTTCCACGCTGTATCACTGTTTCGACGGTGGCAACACGAATTTAGCGCCTGCGGTCAGGGAACCACGATAAACCTGTCGTCAGTGAAGATTCCATGGAGCTGCTCAGTGACGCCACGGCGGTACTCGACTTTCTCCTTACCCATGATGACCAGACCTTCATGATCCGTGAGAATCAGCAGGTCCTCCTCTGCAGCGAGTTTCCGGTCGCCTGGCCCTACGTTGACACGATACTGCGTCCGGCCATCAGGATTCCGGCCAAGACCGGCAACGATCTCCGTCAGACCATCAATCAACCCTTCATGCCCCTCTTGACGGTGCCTGACCTTTGTCCCATCAGGAATTTTCACCCAATACTTCTTTCCCACCAATTCACGTTTGACTTTGTCCATGATCGTGGTGCCCCCATGTCAGCGCTCGGAGTTGCGAAAGTCCCGCCTTCTCTCGTTATGTGGATTTCCCAGGCAAGATTTTGATCATCATAATTCACTCTGGTACTCCCAAGTGTAAATGAGAACGCCCAACGTTCCTGAATATCGGAGATTGTGTAGGCTTCATGGTCTTTTCTCCTTAGATGGCGGTCTGACGGCATACATCCCGTCACCCATCGAGATCATCCATACTTTCCCACTTCGACTCAACCGATCAACTTCAAGAAAGACCTGGTTCCAGGAGAGACCCGGTAGGCTATGCTCCAATTCATCGAGCTGACAACCAGGAGCACGTCGGACCGCTTCAAGAATCCGATCAGCAGTGGTTCCTTGCTGTGACATGGCAATCTTTTTCTGATGGGCATCCGAGTGCCCTGAACCTACCCCTTTCGATGTAACCATCGTTCTCCCCCAATCCTTCCTCTCTCGCGGGAGGAATCAATTTCTAAATGGTCACCTACTTTTTTCAGTCGAACGAAGAGAGTCTCGTCAGTGAATCCCGGTCAGGTTTCAGCCAGAGACGCTTAGTAAGACGCTATAGGCAGACGAGCGCGATTGGGAAGAGGCACCCGGTGGCCTTTCCGATTGGCTTCGATGATCGAATCGACGACTTCGCCACACATCAGACATTGCCATCCGGAAACAGTTTCGCCGCTCGCCGCCTCCATCATTGTGATCGCCGTCATCAAGCCGTGACACCGTGGACAAGTCATGCGTTACCTTTCTGGGCTCGGTCCCGTAGACTGTTCGGAATCATGACGCTCTTCTCAAGTTCTCCCTCACACGATGCAGGCATAGTGCGAATATTTTGGTTTCTTCGGGAAGCGACATAGCCAGAACATCTTG
>JBQTHT010000231.1:0-5553 GCA_052389595.1 Nitrospiraceae bacterium | reverse complement strand
CATAGCCTTGGAACATCATATCGACGCAGCACGATCCGGCAACATCCAATCGATATTCTGTGGCGGCCTCGGTTAGACGACGAGAAGGGAGAAGCAGGATAACGATCGACTCAATCCGAAACCCGGCCAGAACATCAAGGCGGAAGCGTATCGCTCTCATAAACAGAAGCAATTCGAGAAGGCTGCAAAGCTGCAGTGCGCGCAAATGGGTAACGATGATTGTCAGCTAGCGCTCGGTGTTCTCTATGAATACGGCGCGGGAGTGCCAAAGAGCGATAGTCAGGCTGTGCCGTGGTATCGAAAATCCGCGGATCAGGGCAATCCCATCGGTCAAAAAACTCTCGGCCTGATGTACGAGCTTGGCAAGGGCGTTCCAGAGAACTGGGCCGAAGCCGCTCGCCTGTGCGCCAGGAGCGCGGAGAAATACCGGGACTCGGCTCACGCACTGGCGCGCATGTATGAGTTTGGCATGGGCGTTCCGCAAGATCGCGCACGAGCGATCGAGTGGTTCAAGAAGGCGGCCAAACTGGGGCACCCGGAAGGGAATCGCTGGTCTCTTTGGCTCAACGACTACACCAATTGCATCGGCTTCCGTAATGCGCAAGAGCAGCAGACGTTGGGATTTCTGCGTTGCCCCGCCGATCCCGTCGGTGTCACGTTTCGCAACAGCAACGAACGTTTCGCCTACTTGCGGGAGAAGGGAAAAGAGTTTGACA
This sequence comes from Nitrospiraceae bacterium, assembly GCA_052389595.1. Classification (GTDB taxonomy): domain Bacteria; phylum Nitrospirota; class Nitrospiria; order Nitrospirales; family Nitrospiraceae; genus JBQTHT01. The sequence continues at coordinate 4,837 of JBQTHT010000231.1, read as the reverse complement.
AATTAGAGGCCGAGGCCGCCAGGCGTCATGCGGCCAGGGTGGGGGCGAAAAGCGATGCTGAGTGCACCGGCACTGGGAGTGCCTGGTCTCCTGACAGACAGTCCACGTATGGAGGCTCCTGCAATTAGCCAAGCATTAGGCGTGAGTACTTTCGCACGATTGGCTTAGCCCACTCAAAAGCCGGCAAGGAAACAGCAATCTTCATTCACTGCTTGCGTCGCGCTTCGTATTTCGTGCCGTCGAGGTCGGTGATCTGCATCACATGACGGTCTACGAATTCATAGTACATCGTACCGATCTGTCCGGATGTTTCGTCGTACAGCATCATCTGCCCGCGTGACGGCTCAGACCTCCCCCGAACGACATCCCGCCCCACCAGTACATCTATTTTGCCACGACTCGTGGCGCCGTCGTTTTGTGACATCAGAGTGAAATCGGCATTGGCCTGGACCGTCAGCGTTTTCTTCCATGGTAGAAACTTGTTGTCCGGCGTGAGTTCCCAAATCCCAAGAAGCTCCGGCACGACCTTGGCCCTGGGAGCCATATGCCTCATCGCCATCCGCATCCGCTCTTGGTCCTGCTGATTTTGGAGGTCCGCATACTGCCGTTCCTCGGGGCTCCTGCCTTCGTACGGATCGCGAGGCCGGTTCGAGTGCATGCGCGCCATGGCCATATTGAGTTCATTCAGGTCGCTTCGAAGGTGAGCGGGAAGATTGCGTCCTGCTTCATAGAGTACTTTGCTGGCGCCCTGCACATCCCCTTTGGCAACCAGGGCTTGGGCTAAGTACAACTGCGCTTCTGCGGCTGGGGCCCCGGCTATTCCGCTAAAGTTCGTGTCTCCACGCGCATTACCAACTTGTGGGATCCCTGCCATCCGGAGCGGGCCGAGGATGGCGGCCGATGTGAAATGTTCGATCGCTTCGTCCCGCTTGCCGGTCTTGGCCAAGAGCTTTCCCAGCCGCAGATGCGCATCCGCCATCAAGGTGGCTGCATTCACCGGAGCGGCGACGACGGCTCCTCCTACGGGTTTCTGATCCGGCAACATGGCGGAGAACATCTGCCGCGACTCCCAGTCGGGCGCCATCCGCGGTTCATAGTACACAGCGCCTTGATACAAGGCGAGCGCGTCACTGAGTTTGCCGTCTTGTTCCATCGGCGCGGCGAGGCGGAAGCGGGCCTGCATCGCCAACCCAAAATCCAGCGCATCGCGAACGACCGGCTTGTCCGTCCGGACGACCGGCTCGTCCAGACGCAGACGCGCCTCTTCCAATGCGAGGGCCCTGCGGAAGGCTGCTACCGCCTCGGCCGGCTTGTCGTCCCCTTCGAATACCACGCCGAGATACGCCGGCGTCCTGGCATCTGCGGGATCCAGTTGCTTGGCTGAGGACAATGCGGCTTTGGCTCCTTGCCAGGCCGTCTTGTCGATTCGCCTCCAAGCCATACGAAGCATCGGCCCGGCTGTGGTGTGAATGAGCTGCCGTGCAATCGCCTGTTGTTCATCCGCCTTGTCCTGTTGTCCCGTCCTCGCATAGAACTGCACAAGCTGGTCCTGCGCCTCAAGCGACTTCGGATCGAGCTTTATCGCCTGTTGCAACGCCGCTTGGGCCGCATCCAGCTTGCCGTCCCAGAGATGCAGATCCGCTTGAATGAGATAGCCCTCCACTGTGCCCTTCGAGGCCTTGACCGCAGCTTCCATCGCGGCTCGTGCCTTTCGGCGCAGCTCGGACGCCTGAGCTTCGAGCTGTGCGGCGCGGTTGAGATCCGCTTGCGAGGGGGGAATGCAGGTGGTCGTCGTGGTCTCACGAATCCTGTCGCCAAGATCTTCTTTGGTCGTAGAACTTGAACAACGTTCCTGGCGCAGGCTCCATGCCTCGCTCGACATTTGGTTGGCCCTCATGGATCGGAACTTCGCATACAGGCGCAACGCATCCGGATTATTCCCTGCAATGCGTAAGATCTGGTCCGCCAGCGCCTCGGCTTGGTCATACTGCTTCAAACTGGTCAAGGCCAGCGCTTTCTGCATCATGCCCCCCACGTGTTTTCCATTGAGCGCCAGCGCGCGGTCCGCAATCTGAATGGCCCGACCGAGTTCCTTCTCGCGAGATTCCTGCCACCGATACGGCACCAGTGCCCTTCGCGGCTCGACTTTCTCGCCGCGATTATCGGCCTCTTCGACGAGGTATTGCGCCAGATCGGCGAATTTGTCCGGATTTTTGGGATTCGCCCGAACGGCATCTTCCAGCACTTGAAGACGATCCTGATAGATCTCATCGTACCGGAGACGTTGTTCCCCGGTGATTTTGTGAACCTTCAAGGCCACCTCGATCAATTGACCCAATGGCGTGTCCGATTTCGCTGCCTGCTCCAGATCTCCTAACAGTCTGTCCGCTGATCCCTCGACCTTCTGCTTGGCCAGCTCTGCTTCAATAGCACCACGGGCTTTGCTTGTGATTGCTCCATCGAGTCGCGAGGCGCTGTCGAGGTCCGCACGAACTCGCTTCGCGTTGCCGAGGCGCGCGGCAGCCATCGCTCGACCCAGGTACGCCGCGGTGAAATCGGTCCGATTGGTGAGTGCGATGGTGAACTCTCTTCTTGCTATCGCCGGCCGGCCAAGGTCCAGCCAGCTCTGCGCCACCAGGTAGCGGGCTTCCGGATCGCTCGGTTGCGCCGCCAACACTCGTTGCGCCTGTACGAACGGCGAGCCTTGCCCTTTGCCTTTGATACTCTCTTTTGCGCGAGCGAGGTTGATCGAAGCCAGTTCGGGACGTTTCAGCCACTTCTCGGCAAATAACCGGCCGGAGTTCAACATCGCTTGGCGCATCTGCGGACTTTTGGTCCCATTGGGATTCCCAGATCCGCCATAGTCCGCAGGGATGCGGTGTTTCTGATATTCCATTCCTAACTGGTAGACGATGAAGGAAGCATAGTCCGTCGGATAGTCGTCGCTCCCTTGGACCATGTGTCCGGGAATACTTACCACTGCAGGCCGTTCCTTGGCTCCTCGGAATCCGCCCAACGCATGCTCTTTGCCGACAATCCCACTCATGGCTTCGGCCACATAGGTCCACAGGTCGGCCTCCCGGCTTTTGAGACCCAACCTTCTGGCCCGTTCGAGATCCTTGAGCGCTCGCGGAAAATCTTCCGCGAGTGTATTGGCCACGCCGCGGGCGAGGACAATCGTTGGGTCATCGCCAGACGATTCGAGTGCCTGGGAGAACGCCGAGGCTGCGTCCGTCCAGCGTCCCTGGCTCAGTGCATCGAGCCCCTCGGCGTACTGAACCAGACCGGAGTCACCGGACTGCGGCAACGGAGCGACTATTGACGGAGCGGACAGGAAGATAAGAACGGTGAGGAACGATCGCACGTACCGCATGGTGGTCACCTCTTGGACTCATGCCACTCTGAGCTCCGATCCTTCTTGTTGTGCGGCGCGAATTTGCTTTAAGCCGGCCTGAATGAATCCGAGAATCACGATCCAAGACACGAATCCTAGGACAATCGCCTTAAAGTAGAACGCATTGCCGACGGCAAAAATCGGAGCATTCCAGCTCATGTGGAGGACCATCGCCAGCAGGAATATTCGGATGAATCGGGGGTCCTTCAGCATGTCTCCCGTAAAACGACCCTCGCCGCGCACGGTCCAGAGGGCCGCGCCGACCAACCCGGTCCACAGCACATGTCCACCGACCACGCTCAGCACTCCGCGCAGCTTGATGCTCTGCAACAAGGGTTCGATCATGATGGTTCCTCCCTGCCGTGCGTATTTCAGCCCTTCTTCCAGTGCGTACCCTGCCGATTCAAACGACGCGAAGCCAGTCCCGACCGCGGCGCCGAAGAGTAACCCGTTCAGCGTCCACCGGTACTTCACCTTGTTCAAGACCAGGAGCAAGGTTGCGGCCTTTCCTGTCTCCTCAATAATCCCGGCGCTCGCCGCCCCCATCCAGCCGGCCAAGTTGGTTTTTTCAAACAAAAACAGCGAAAGAATCAGCGAGAGGATGCCTCCCACAAAGACCATCTTGATCACTTGATAGAGCGAAACATTTCGGGCGACGTTCATTTCGAAGAAAAAAATCAGCAGTGAAAACGGGATCAAGAAGGAGCCGGTGACAATCAGCCCCGGAACCAATTTGACATTGAGAAATTCTTCCAGGGCAAAGACGAATCCGAGATAGACGACAAGAGACAGCCCAAACACCTGCGCAAAGACCCAGGGCTTGGGCCAGTTGATGTCGATGTCCCCGAGGCGTGGCGTAGTGGAAGAGGTGCCGGCCAAAAAATATTCTTCGACGTCCTCGTCCTTTCGTTTTCGGAACACCTCGGAGAACATATCCCGAAGACTGAACCCTTGGATTCGTTCGACCCCCGCCACCGTACTGATATGGCCGCCAAGACTATCGATCCATCCGACGATTCCTTCAGCGCTCTCGTCTTGAAGGACTTGCCACAGTGAACGCCCGATGCGGAGTTGCTGCTTGGCAGCGACCATGCCTTCCGTGATGAGATGGCCATCGACAAACACCGGATTCCCATCGAGCGCACGGAAGCAGGGTTGTCCTTGTTTCAGCATGAAGCTCACGTGCCGGCTCGCCACGTCCAGATCGTCACTCAACACGTTGCTGTGATTTGATCGGCCGAGCGTCACCTCGAGATGACGCACTGCCAGACGTTTGCCCTGATCCGGACCTGAAATACAAACGAGGAACAGCTCACTTTCCGACACTTGCCCCTGATCCATTGGCCGGCTCCTTTCCGTTTAGGCCTCTGCTGAGTTACCCCACCATACTAGAAACCCGATCCGGAGATTTAGACCTGTGTGCGGGCAGACAGTGGCGATTGT
>JBQTHT010000230.1:0-11825 GCA_052389595.1 Nitrospiraceae bacterium | reverse complement strand
CCGGACTACCTCGATCCGCAAAGCCACGAGGCCCTGCACGAAGTCGATGTCAGTGGGACGGCGCTCCTCTTCTCTTTCGGCCAGGCGCCAGAGGGGAAGGCATAGGGAGCTTGGGATGAAGGAATTGGTTTGGATCGGTGGGTGACAGAAGAAGGAGCCAGCCATGATACGGATCAAACGTGTATACAGTAAACCAAGTCTGAGGGACGGGATGCGGATCCTGATTGATCGCGTGTGGCCCCGTGGGCTCAGCAAGGAGCGGGCTCACATTGTCGAATGGCAGAAAGAGTTGGCGCCCAGCGATCAACTCCGCAAATGGTTTGGGCACGATCCGGCCAAATGGAATGAATTTCGTCGGCGCTATCGGTCTGAATTGACCCGGTCCGGTCAGCTCGAGGCCGCCAGAGAACTCATCCGGGAGTCGCGCCGCAAGACCTTCACGCTTGTATACGGGGCGGCAGATGAAGAGCACAACCAGGCGGTGGCGTTGAAAGAATGGCTGGACGAACTCAGCCGCCGGGGCCCACGGCTTCCACGATGTCACCGTGTGAACGGCAGAGGGCGTATATGATTCAACCCGCAGCGGCGCGTCGTCTCTTTGTGGTCTTTGGAGCAACCAGGGATTTGGCTCGCCGTAAGCTTCTTCCGGCTCTGTATCGACTACATGAGCAAGGCGGGCTAGGAGCCCGTTGATCGGTTGCTTCCTGGTGCGAGACTACCCTTTATAATCCCGCTGATCGACAAAGGAGAAGAGCATGAGTGCCACTGCGAATCGAATGACCTACACGGTGAAGTTAATCCGCCGAGTTGAAGTAGCCGAACGGACAATGGCCTTTGAACTCGAAAAGCCTCGCACGTTTGCATTCAAAGCGGGCCAGTTTATCGAAATGACGCTGACGAATCCGCCAGAGACGGACGCTGAGGGGAACTCGCGAGCCTTTTCGATTGCGAGTGCTCCTCAAGATGACGCGCTGTTGATTGCGACACGACTGCGAGACACGGCTTTTAAGCGCGTGCTGCGGACCTTGCCGACCGGCACAGAAGTCACGATCGAGGGGCCGTTCGGCAATTTGACACTCCATCATGATGCGACACGTCCGGCCGTATTGCTGGCGGGTGGCATCGGTATCACGCCGTTCCGCAGTATCGTGCGGCGGGCGGCTCAGGAGAAGCTGCCACACCGGTTGGTTCTGATCCATTCGAATCGCCGGCCCGAGGATGCGGCCTTCCTCGAGGAACTGCAGGCACTGGAGCGAGACAATCCGAAATATGCCTTCGTCCCGACGATGACGGCGGACTCAGGCTCTCAGCAGTCTTGGCAAGGGCGAACCGGCTACATCACCTGGCCGATGGTCTCGGGCCTGGTCGAGGATGACTCCTCCCCCATTTACTATATTGCCGGCCCTCCGGCGATGACGGCGGGGTTACGAGAAATGCTTGAACAGGCGGGTGTAGACATGGACGCGATTCGCACGGAAGAATTTGCGGGCTACTGAAGGACCGTATGAATCATACGATTGGGACTGAAGCGAGGGCTGGCCTGCGCCTGATCAGGGTCTGCGCTGAGTCTCAATCAATCTCCGTCGGTTCCCAGGTAGGACCCGATGCCGTGCCGCTCAAAGAAAGCAGTCAGAAGAGCGAGAGAGTCACCGTAGATCATGAGGCCAAAGACGATGAGAAAGACCCCGCTGACCGCGGACAACATACCCACATACGCTCGGACTTGCTTGAAATAGACGAGGAATCGGTCCACTCCCATCGACGCCGCGAACAACGGTAATCCCAGGCCAAAGGAATAAAACGCCAGCAATGTCACCCCATCCGCAAGGGTGCCGGCCGTGCTCGCGTACATGAGCATGGTGCCGAGCACCGGACCCACGCAGGGAGTCCAGCCCGCGGCAAAGGTCGCCCCGATCAGCAATGAACCGAGATAGCCGGCAGGGCGACTTTGGAAGTGAAAGCGTTTCTCAGACATAAGAAACTTCAGCTTGAAAATGCCCAGCAGGTAGAGCCCGAAGAGAGCGATCAGGATGCCGCCGACTTTCCGGATGAGGTGTTGATGGTCGGTCAAGAGCCGGCCGATCATGCTGGCCGAAGCCCCGAAGGCGATGAACACGAGCGAAAATCCCGCGATGAAGAGGAGGGAATTGGCGACGATCGTTTTTCGCAGCCGGCGCCGCCCAGCAGAATCGGTCAGTTGATCCAAGGAGAGACCGGTGATGTACATGAGATAGGAGGGGACGAGGGGCAACACACAAGGGGAAACAAAAGAAAGCAGCCCTGCTAGGAAAGCAGCCATCAGAGAGGTCTGTGGAAGGGATTCAATCATGATCACCGCCGAACCAGCCGCGGGGGTGAGGGACCTGTGTCCCAATCACCCCCGCGAAGCACGTCAACCCTTGAGTGCGGACAGGAACTCCCGAAACTGAACATTCTGGAGAATCCCCCCTCCGCGATGGACCAGCACGATCCCTCCCTGAGCATCCAACAGCACGTATGTTGGAGTGGCGTGGATCTTAAAGGCCTGAGCCACCCATCGTTCTTCGTCATAGGCGGAGGGGAAGACAAAGATGCCGGATCGGGCTTTCACGAATGCATCGACATTCGTCCTGGTGTCCGCAAACCCGATCGACACCACCTGGAGCTGTGCCGGCTTCTCCTGCCGATAGAATTGTGTCAGCAGGGGCAACTCACGCTGACAGACTTTGCACCAGGGCGCCCAGAACACCAACAAGGCCGGTCGGCCCTTGAACGATTCATTGCTGTAGGCTTCGCCTGCAAAGGTGACCAACTCGAAGGACGGAGCCGCCGAACCCGCTGCCTGGGCCGCGACCTGTCCTCTTCCCATTCCTGATGCCACCGGAAGCAAGAGAGCCAGAAACACACTGACCGCACCCGTGGCGATCCAACGCATGACCATGCACCTCCCGTTACGGCTTGATGTAGATATAGCCTTCCTTCTGAAGATCCGCGATCCGCTTGACCGCCACCGGATGCAACGTGGCTACGAACCCTTTTGCCAGATTGTCGATGGTTTTGCCGAAGGCCTTCATCGACACCTGGCACATCTCCGCCTTGGCGCCTTTCTCAATAATCTGCCCGAACCGCTTCGTCATCTCCGGATCCATCTTGTCCTTCTCGAACAACTCAAGCGCGGGCCCATGCACGACGAGCTCGACATCGATCTTGTCCGGCCCGCCTTCTGCGTCGATGTGCTTGTTGATGAGCGCCAGAGCGTACTTCGCCACCTCCGGATCTTTTCCGTCGACGTGGTACAGCACTTTGACTTTTTCCTTCCCTTGCCCTTCCGCTGCCTGAGCCCAACTCTGGCTCAGTGGGAATATCAACATGGCTGCGATGGCCAGCACGCCGACGAGCCACTGATTTCTGATCGACTGAATGAACATGGCATCCTCCTTGGTTTGGTGAATGTGAAATAGAGCAGAACCCATGTGCGCATTGTATGGTGCGCGGCGACTGGAGGGTAGGGGATGATACCCAAACAAAGGAAACAATTATTCCCCTATCGACTGGGGGCGAATGCCCCTAGAGCGGGTTATTGTTTGGAGAATCGTTGAGAGTAATAGACGGCCGCTTGGGCGCGGCGGGTGACTTGGAGTTTCTGGAAGATGGACTCGAGGTAGTGTCCGACGGTCTTTTCACTCAGATTCAGGGACACGGCGATTTCCTTATTGGTGAGTCCGTCGGCGACCAACGCCAGCACTTTCTGCTCCTGCGGCGACAACGGATCGCTCTTGTCTTCGGTCGTCTGAGCCGTCAGCGATTTCATCCGCGCCATGACCCGATGCGTCACGGCTGGGTCCAGGATCGATTGCCCGCCTGCTACTGTCTTGACCGCGCTGATCAGTTGATCTCCACTGACCTCCTTCAGCAAAAAGCCGTCGGCTCCGGCCAGGATGGTCGCGAGCACCGCCTCATCGTCCGCAAAAGACGTGAGAAAGAGGACCCGTGTGTCCGACCGGGCTGCGCGGATGGCTCGGCAAGCTTCAACGCCGCTTCCATCCGGGAGCCGGACATCCATCAACACGACATCCGGCTTGAGACGCGCCGCTTCCGTCACGGCGGTCGCCATAGTGCCCGCCTCGCTCACGACCTGAAATCCACCGGCCTCGTTGAACAACGTCCGTAGGCCGATCCGGAGGACTTGATGGTCGTCCACCAAAAGAAGCCTGATCGGTTTGACCTCATGCCGGCGCATGCAAGGACTCCTGGGGAAGGTCGCACACAATACGGGTTCCCTGACCCGGCTTGGAGATCACGTCGAGCCGTCCGCCGAGTCTCCGGGCGCGCGCCTCCATGTTCCGCAGCCCGTGCCCATGCTCCGGAACTGTCGCAGCGTGAAATCCCACACCGTCATCTTCCACGACAAGACGTATACACCCATCGTGCGATTGGAGCGATACCGTGCCGGCGCGGGCGCCAGAGTGTCGAAGGCTGTTGCTCATCGCCTCTCGCGCAATAGAGAGCACATGTGCGGCCTGTTCAGGAGTCACGCGATTCGCCGTCACCGGGCTTACCTGTAAGTCAAAACGAAGCTGGTGAGGCGCTTCCATGCTTCTCACCAAGGAGGCCAGTGCCGCCGCAAGTTCGCGACCGTTCGAGATCGGCGGCTCTAAGCCGACAATATAACCACGCAAGTCCCGAATCACCAGCTTGAGATCGGCGATCGCCGTGCCCAATGGGCCGATCGACTCCTGTGCGTTGGTGGTGATCAGGCGCCGGCAGCGTTCGAGGCTCAGGCTGACGGCAAAGACGGATTGGATAATGCCGTCGTGGAGATCCTGGGCCATCCGCTCGCGCTCGTCGAGCGCCTGGCGGAGCTGGTGTTCGCTTTGACGCAGGGTTTTTTCAACCTGCCCGGTCTGAGCGAGGGAGCGTTTCAGATCGGAGATCATGGTGAGATAGCCACGGCTCAAGTATCCCAATACTAGCAGGCAGGCGATCAAGCGCAAGAGATGCCAAAACCACCATCGATTGTCCCATGGAACCGAATACATGAACACCAGTTCGGCCAGAGCAAACAGGAGAGCCAGCCACGCGAACAAATAGTCTTCGGATCTTCCCGATTGTCGATAATCGAGGAGAAATCTCAGAGCGCCTGCGAAAAAGAACAAGCAGGCCAGGCTTTGCGGTGCGACCGCAGTGGGCGTGAACTCGCCGTTCCGGATCATCTCCGGGATTTCTTCAGGCACGGCGAGCGTCCAGATTCCAAACGCGATCGCCCCGATGCCGATGATCCAGGGGACCCTTGTTCGCTGTGATCCACCTCCTTCCGAGCCCGGCAACCAGAGGAGGCCAAACCCGAGGCCACCGACAAGACTTGCCACGTTCCGCAACAGGACGAATCCATTGCCGGGTAGGGCGACCGCATGGAACGCCTCCAGCAGGCCCATCCCCAGAAAGCCGGCGCCCAGGGCGTGAAATCTTCTACCGGTAGATTCTTCACGTCTTTGGAACAACACGACAGCCATGGCGATCGAAGCCAGACCGCCTAAGGCCTCGATCGTCGAGTGGAGCGGCTCATGATGCCAACGCCAGTCCGGCCACAGCGTATGCAACGCCATGCCGGTCAACAACGCGCCAATGCCGCTTGAAACGATCAGCACATACAATGTCGGCGGTTTGATGTGCATCAACATCGGCCGGCCAGACGAGACACAGTCAACGACGAGCTTGTTTCTCGGCGAGCAGAGTTCCAGCGCGCTCGCCGGTTTCCTTGACCAAGATGCCCATCTTAGGGTGGGACGGTTCCAGGTCGACCGGTAGACCGTGGTGGCGGAGGCGTTCACTGGCTGTGGGGCCGATGGACGCGACCACCATCTTTTTGCATACCTCATTGAACTGTGCGGTCTTTCCTTCCTGGCCGAGTAGCTGCATCACGTGATCGATCTGCGCGGCGTTGGTAATCAGCATCACCTCGACCTGGCCGGTGAGGATTTCATCCAACGCCTTTTTCAATGGTGCGGTGTCTTCCGGTAAAGCCCAGCGGTAGATTGGGACTGGAAAGACATCGGCTTCCCGCTTGCGCAAGGCTTCCACCAACTCAGGGTTGGAGACGCCGTACTCCTGAACGGCCACCCGCAATCCTTTGACCGGACGGTATTCGTCGAGTGTCGAGACCACATCGACCCAGGTGTTCGGTTCGGGAACCGTCAGGGTCGGTGCGATCCCGAGTGTCTTCAGCGCTGCGACAGGCTTGGGGCCGCGCGCCACGAGCACGGTCTGCTTGAATCCGACCATGATCGAGGACAGGGGATGGCGCGAACGCAGGATCTCGAACAGGGCTTTCGTGCCGACGCCCGTCATCAGGATGAGAATGTCGACCTGGCCCTGAATGAATCGGACGCCGAAACGAAGGGCATCGGGATTGTCTTGAATGGGGATCTCGCGAAGGGCGGGAGCGACCAGCGGCCGACCCCCGAACCGTTCGATGAGCCGTGTCATCTCCGCCGCCATACGACTCTCGAACGCCGCGACGCGCAAACCGGCAAATCCAGGTGAAGTCATTGGGGTATCTGTTGATCTGATGATCTGATGATCTGTTGATTGTCGAATCTGGTGATCAGATTCTTCTCGCTTTGGCTGTTCGTCTTGACGCAGAGAATATTGCTAACAGTTCGCCGGCTTCACTGAGCAAGCCATCCATCCGATCACGCTCAAGTATTTCTGCCTCCACTAGAAGCTCTAACCAGAACACTGTCTCGTCTGCCTCCTCGACGACCGTCCCGAGTTTGGCAATGAACTCTGCCCTTGAGCGAGCTCGACAGACTGCCCGGTAGTTTGCAGCCAGTGACGTTCCGGATCTCAAAATCTGCGTTCCAAGCACTCGTCCTTCCGCAGTCCTGGGGAGTGTGCCTGTAAACTTAACGATACGAATCGCAAAGCGTTTGGTCCTCGTCTTGAGATCTTCCGTGGGATCAAAATTCTTCATTCATCAACTCAATCGTCAGATCAAAAGGTTCTTCACATTTCACATTTCGCATTTCCAGTCATCAAATCGACAGATGATCAGATCGACAGATTCTTTATTTCGCGTCGGCCGCGCATCTGAATCCGGTCGATTCATTGCGAACGGTGGGGTCGCTGTCCACGCGGGTGAAGATGCGGACCGTCGGAGTCTCGTTCTGCCAGCCGGCGCCCCGGATGACTTTCTTCGTGCCGTTCTCCGGGCCTTTGGGGTTGTTGGCTGGGCTTGTTTCGTAGTACCGGGGATCGTACCAATCCGCTACCCACTCCCACACGTTGCCGGCCATGTCATAAGCGCCGTAGGGGCTCTTGCCGGCATCGTAGCTCCCCACCGGCATTAAGGTCTTTTCGCCGATCCACTGCTGGTTATAGTTCAGGTGCTTGGCGGTCGGCTCGACGTTGCCCCACGGGAATCGACGGTCTTGATTGCCCTTGGCCGCTTTTTCCCACTCGGCCTCAGTGGGCAGCCGCTTGCCCGCCCACTTACAATAGGCCTCGGCGTCGAACCAATCCACGTTGATGACAGGCCGGTTGGTGAGCGATTCGGTGATGGCTTCGCCCTGCCAGAGATTGCGCGTGGGGTTCTTCGGATTGTGGGGGACCCGGTGGCCGGTGGCTTTGACAAATTCGATATACCGGCCGTTCGTCACTTCATATGTGTCGATCGAGTAGGTATCCACATGGACTTCGTGGCGGGGGTATTCATCCCGCCCTCCGTCGCGGTCTCCCGCCGGGACACCCATCGGAAATGGTCCTGCCGACACGATGACCATCGGCGCGCCGTCTTTCCCGACGAGGTCGGTGGCAGATGTCGTATTTCCCGGACCAGCAGCCGGCAGCATGGACGAATCGAACAAGAACGAGATGCCGAACAGCAACGACAGAAGACGTCGGGACATGGTTCTCCGCTTCTTTGGTTTCAGCGCTATCGATGGATGATGACGCGATCGTACCATAGCGCGCGAGCCAAGCGACAGCGCGGACTCGGTCATCGGGCGACTCTGCGAAGTGTAGTAGGATGCAGGCGATCGGCGGGAATTTCGATTGACGGACCGAAGGGTTCCTACCTACTATAGGGTGATGGTTCGACCGACCGCTGGTTTTCTGTTCGGTCCGGCCATCAGCGACTGTATGATCACACCACTTCATCGCGGCTTGCGACATCTGGCGCTCCGGGTCACCGACCTTTCCCGCTCGCGCGCGTTCTACGAGCAACTTTTGGGCATGAAAGTAATGTGGGAGCCAGACTCCGACAATGTGTATTTCAGTTCCGGCGTAGACAATCTGGCCTTGCACCAAATTCCCCAGGCCGAGAGGCAGGACTATCAATCCTCGCGCGGTCAGCGGTTGGATCATTTCGGCATCATCCTGGAGGAGCCGCAGTCTGTGGATGCCATGTTCCGGGAAATCGAACCGCGCATTGGAACGTTGGGCGGCAAGATCTTGAAACCGCCGAAACAACATCGAGACGGCAGTTATTCATTCTACTTCTCCGATCCGGACGGCAACCTCATTCAAGCCCTCTATGAACCGAGGATCAGCAGATTAAAGATAGGACTGAGTAAAGAGGACTGAGCGAGCGGAAGGGATGAGTGGAGAAAGGACTGAGGACTGAGCGATGAATTGGATAAAGAAGGATTGAGTAAAGAGTGCTGGGGACTGAGCACTGAGTAACGTGATGGAGAAGAAGATGGCGCGGAGGTTTGAGGACTTGATTGCCTGGCAGAAGGCTCGGGACCTTCCTCGCAAGGTCTATAGAATTACGGAAAACGGAGCATTTGCCAGGGATTTCGGCCTCCGCGACCAAGTTCGTAGGTCATCGGTCTCGATCATGTCCAACCTTGCAGAGGGATTCGAGCGTGGGAGGCGAACTGAGTTTCATCAATATCTGAGTATCGCAAAGTCGTCTTGTGCAGAGCTTCGATCGCACCTATATGTCGCATTGGATGCAAGGCACGTTGATGAACGGGCGTTCTGTGGTCTTATGGTCCTGGCAGAAGAGGTTGCGAAGATACTGGGTGGCCTACGTTCCGCAGTTCAGAAACAGGACTGAGCAATGAGCACCGAGCCAATGGGAGTTCTCTCTCGTTACTCAGACCTCAGCCCTCAGCCCTTGGAGATCGCCGAGCCGCGGTCCTCAGCGCTCGGTCCTGAAAGACTACCCTCAGTCTTCAGCACTCAAACCTCAGTCCTGGAGCTCTTATGAGCCGGATCTGGGACAGCTATTCGAGCGACCAGTACCTCGGCCTCGCTCCCTGGGCATGGGTGCAGCTCGAAAGCGCGGAGCCGCCTGGGCCGTTTCCATTTATCGGCGGGGTTGCGCCGGAAGTCGTGGCCAGCCTTCACGAGGCGCATAGCTTGCTCTTGAGCAGCATCGAGACCGCGATCAGTGACGTGTTTTCCAAGCGCGCGCCGCTCGACGATCCCGATCGGCATCGCCTGGTGGAAGACGCCTATGCGGAATTGGTCAACTCGCGGCCACATCTCCGTCAACATATTCGCTGTGGTCGACGGCCGGATGGAAGTTTTCAGTGGGAATTTCCGACTGATCCGACGAAGTCAGCCACAGTCACCAATGCGGGCTTGCGCATCTTTCACGCCGTCAAGCGACAGGCGATTCCCCTTGGCTTTGATCAACGTCCTCTGGGACCGATCGTCGGGAAATTGCTGGGCATGTTGCACGGCACGCATCGCACGGAAGAGATTCGCACCGTAGTGACGAGCACGGGACGAGACGGGGAACGACTCCTGACTCGACTGATGGAATCGCTGCATCAATACGAGTGTCTCAGTCGATCGTCGCAGGTAACCGTCAGGCAACGATGGCTGGAGGCGGTGCAGGATCGGGATACGATTCATCTGGGACATGCGGCGCTCATGTATCGGCAACGCGACAATTGGTTCTTGTTCGATCCGTGGCTGTTGCCTTGGTTTGCCGAATCTTCCGTGCCCTCGCTGTGGGGCTCGTTGCTGCCTCGACCGGCGGCGATCTTCCTCACGCATGACCATGACGACCATGTGGATTCCCGCACGCTGCTCCACATGCCGAAGGACATCCCGATCATTATCCCGAGCCGGCGGAATCGGCGGAAGTTGTACTATGATTATCCGTCTCTGTTGCGGGAACTGGGCTTTGGCCACGTGATCGAACTTGCGCACGGCGAAAGCTGGACGTTTGATGGAGGAGCGGTCTGGTCAGTTCCGTTTTTTGGCGAAGATCCTTGCGATCTTGAGATGCCGAGAAACTGCTACCTGATTGCAGATCGTGGGTACAATGTACTCGTTCACGCGGATAGCGGTCCCACCAACAACGGCCGCTCCGCGATCAAGGAAGGGGTCATTCAGAATCTGGTGCGGAAGCATGGCGCCATTCCCCTCCTGTTCGCATCCCAGCAGCAATTGCTCGAAGTGCGTACCTACGCGGCCCATGCGCCGCTCTCCCATCCCGGGCAATGGCTCGACGTGGGAGAGAACGGCTATCTGACGAACGGCTATCTCGCCGAATTGTGCGCGCAGGCTCAGGCAAAACTGTTCGTCTCCTATGCCACCGGCGGCGCCGACTGGTACCCGGACCATCTTTCCTTCATGTTCAGCCAACGCAACCCCGCCCGCACCGCGTTGATTACCGGGAACTGGGAGCCACCGGAAAAGCTGAAAGAACTTCTCACGCCACAGGGATGTGGATATCATTACACGCACGCCTTCGACCTGTTTCGGCCGGAACCCGCTGACCGCGTCCAGGTCGCATCTGTGGCCGAAGCATTGTCGCCGATGCAACTCTATCGAGTGGATCATGGCGATCCCCCGTTTATGAAGTCAGGCGGCCGCACCTGAATCCTCAGTCCGAGTCCAGCTTGCGAGGAGCTGTGTGAAAACGAACGTGACGCCGAAGGGCAGCATTCTTGTGACGGGTGCTGCCGGGTTCATCGGATTCCATGTCGCCAAACGTCTCCTCGACCGGGGCGACCAAGTGGTGGGTCTCGACAACGTCAATGACTATTATGACGTCCGTCTCAAGGATGCGCGCTTGGCTCAGCTCACGCCTCATGAGAGGTTTCGTTTTAAAAAACTAGACCTGGTCGATCGCGCTGCGATCAAGACTCTGTTCGCCGAGCAACCCATTCGGCGTGTCGTGCACCTCGCCGCGCAAGCCGGTGTCCGGTATTCGCTGGTCAATCCCCACGCCTACACGGACAGCAACATCGAGGGATTTATGAACATCCTCGAGGGATGCCGCCATGCGCAGGTGGACCATCTGGTCTATGCCTCGTCGAGTTCGGTCTATGGCGGCAATACCCACATGCCCTTCTCGATTCACGACAATGTCGATCACCCCGTCTCGCTGTATGCGGCGAGTAAGAAAGCCAACGAACTCATGGCGCATTGTTATGCGCACCTGTACCGGCTGCCCTGCACCGGCCTCCGGTTTTTTACGGTCTATGGACCATGGGGAAGACCGGACATGGCCTTGTTCATTTTTACCAAAGCCATCTTGGAAGGAAGACCGATCGAGGTTTTCAATCACGGCAAGATGCAGCGCGACTTCACCTACATTGACGACATTGTCGAGGGCGTCATCCGGACCCTTGATCACACCGCGACGTCGAATACAGAGTGGTCCGGCGAGAAGCCCGACCCTGGCACCAGCTCAGCCCCTGCTCGTGTATACAACCTCGGCAATCACCAGCCGCTGGAGCTTCTCCACTTCATTGAGGTATTGGAGAAAGCACTTGGGAAGAAGGCCGAGAAAAAACTCATGCCGCTGCAGCCTGGTGACGTGCCGGCCACCTATGCAGACGTGGACGACCTCATGCGAGACGTCGGCTTTAAGCCAGGCA
>JBQTHT010000229.1:0-19386 GCA_052389595.1 Nitrospiraceae bacterium | reverse complement strand
TTCAGATCGCGCCCATGTCAACATGAGATGTGTGTTTGTCGCTCGGGTTACCAGCGCTTGTTCCGGCATGGCTTTCCCTCCTCTATGCTATTAGTTTATTCTACCTACAAGTCTCGCCGAGCACTGTAACGAATGGGTAAACTTACCGTGAAAGGTGGGTTAACTCTCGGCGTGGTCCATATTCCAAGTCACGTGCTCCTCTTCGCCGATAGTAAAGGGGGAGGTAAGGGGGCATAGAAGCATCAGCGACCGGCATAGTCCGTCACGATCTGAAAAAAGAAATCTTTCTCTCATTCCGAGCGGTATAATGAGATGTGAGGAGTAGTTTATGCATCGAGTGATGGTTCTCGGAGCGGGGAAGATCGGATCCTTGGTCGCGTGCCTTCTGTCGGACAGCGGGGCGTACAAGATTCATCTGGGCGATGTGACCCTGGATGCGCCAAAGCGGTTGGTTGAAGACTTAGCTCTCGCCGATGTGACGCCTTGCGCATTGGACGTGCGTGTTCCCGAGATGCTAGGCGAGTACCTTAGCACCCACAAGATCGACGCACTCATTTCCAGCCTACCGTATTTCTGTAATTCCATCGTCGCGGAAGCGGCCAAGTCGCATGGTCTGCACTATTTCGATTTGACCGAAGATATCGAGATCCGGGCTCGGATTAAGGCCATCAGCGCCGGCTCTCATCGAGCCTTCATTCCTCAATGCGGCCTCGCCCCAGGATTCATCAGCATCGTCACCAACGACCTCATGACGCATTTTGAGTCGCTGGACCAGGTGAAGATGCGGGTCGGCGCGCTGCCGGTCAATCCCAGCAACGCGCTCAAATATTCGCTGACTTGGTCCACCGACGGCCTCATCAATGAATACGGAAACCTCTGTCATGGGATAGAAGGAGGTCGAATCGCGACCCTCTTGCCGTTGGAAGGGTATGAAACTATTGAAGTGGACGGGCTCCTGTACGAGGCCTTCAACACGTCGGGAGGGCTCGGTACGCTGGCCGATACCTATGCCGGTCGAGTGCAGACCATGAACTACAAGACCCTCCGCTATCCGGGTCACTGCGAAAAGATCCAGTTGCTGATGAAAGACCTCAAACTCAACGAAGATCGTGAAACGCTGAAACGAATACTGGAGCGGGCCATTCCGCAAACCTTGCAGGACGTCGTGCTCATCTATGCGTCCGTGACAGGGAAGCGGCACGAAACCTTGTTCGAGGAAACGTATGTGAAGAAAATTTATCCCCAGTCCATCCGCACTAGGGTGTGGTCGGCTATTCAAGTCACGACGGCATCTTCCCTCTGCAGTGTGGTGGATCTCGTGTTGAGCGATCCGGATTCCTACCAGGGGTTTGTGACTCAAGAGACATTCTCGTTGGCGCAAGTCCTGGACAATCGGTTTGGAGCCTGTTTTCGATAACCGCATCGAGTGAGATCAGCTATGGACGTCCTTCATGAATTAGGGCTCCAATCAGTCAATCAGGGTGGGAGTTCTGGCCCGGACGGCTGGAGCAGGAGCCATGCCGGCACACTCGACTCTCTCAACCCTGCCACAGGCGAAGTGATCGCCCGAGTCAATCTATGTCAGGCGGCGGATTACGACCGGATCGTGGAAGAATCGAGCCGAGCATTTCAGGAGTGGCGCGAGGTGCCTGCCCCCAAACGCGGCGAATTGGTGCGTCTGATCGGACAGACGCTCCGGGAGAAGAAAGACGCGTTGGGAACCCTCGTGTCGATGGAAGTCGGAAAGATCAAGGCCGAAGGCGATGGGGAAGTTCAGGAGATGATCGACATGGCGGACTTTGCCGTCGGTCAATCCCGCATGTTGTATGGACAGACCATGCAGTCCGAGCGACCGCACCATCGGATGTACGAGCAGTGGCATCCACTGGGTCCGGTCGGCGTCATTACAGCCTTTAACTTTCCCGTGGCGGTGTGGGCATGGAATGCGTTCGTCGCTGCGATCGCCGGAGATCCTACAGTCTGGAAGCCGTCTCCTAAAGCGCCCCTCTGCGCAATCGCCGTGCAGCATATTTGCAATCACGTCATGAAGCAGCAGGGTTACCGCGGTATCTTCTCGTTGTTCGTCACCGATCGAACGGATTTGGCGGAGAAAATGGTGCGCGATGCACGCTTGCCGCTTATTTCTTTTACCGGGTCTGTCGCCGTGGGCCGCCACGTCGCCGAGATCGTGGCGCAGCGTCTGGGTCGAACCCTGCTGGAGTTGAGCGGCAACAACGCCATTATCGTTGATGAAACTGCCGACCTCGACCTCGCCGTAAGAGCCACTGTGTTCGGCGCGGTGGGAACCGCGGGTCAGCGATGTACCACCACCCGCCGCCTGTTCGTGCATGAGTCTCGTTATGCCGAAGTGGTCACCCGGCTGACGGCAGCCTACAAACAGGTGAAAATCGGAAGTCCACTCGAGCCCGGAGTCTTAATGGGTCCGCTCATCGATCAAGCCGCGGTGGAAGCCTATCGCTCGGCCTTAGGAGAGGTCAAGCAGGAAGGCGGCGAACTTCTCTGCGGAGGGAACGTGCCGTCTGGACCAGGATACTTCGTCGAGCCGACCATCGTGCGGGCGCAAAACCACTGGAGCGTCGTGCAACGAGAGACCTTCGCGCCCATTCTCTATGTCATGACATTTCGTACCATCGAAGAAGCCATCGCGTTGCAGAACGGCGTACCTCAGGGGCTCTCGTCGGCGATGTTTACGAACGATTTGCGCCACAGCGAGCGGTTTCTCTCAACAGTGGGCAGCGACTGCGGGATCGCGAACGTCAATATCGGAACGTCCGGCGCGGAGATCGGAGGGGCCTTCGGCGGAGAAAAAATGACGGGTGGAGGGCGAGAGGCCGGCTCCGATGCCTGGAAGGCCTACATGCGCCGCCAGACGAACACCATCAATTGGGGAAGGGAGCTGCCGCTTGCGCAAGGAATTAAATTTGGAAAGTGATCAGTGATTCAGTGATTCAGGAGATATAGGACGAGCGTACCCGCTTATTTTCTACCACCAGTTACGGATCACTAATCTCTCTTTTGCACGAGAAGGAGCGGAACATGTTGCATGGCGCCGAACTTGACGCTTTGATCGGCAAGATGGTTGAGGATTACATCGCGAAGAATCGGGCGGCGCGGGTTCTCCGGGATATGCTGCAGGAGACCGGAGTGGGATTCTACCCCGTCATTGATCATCTCACCATTCGCACCATGGCCATCGATCAACGAACCCAAGAGTTTACCCAACTGGGGTACGTTCATGCCGAGACCCTGCACTTCGACGACTGGTTTGCAAAAGTGTACCGGGTGCAGGGATATCCTGCGCTCTTTGTTGATCAAGCGTATCCAGATGATCGTGGTCGGACCAGTATCGTACCGGGCTGGGTGGCTTTGTTCGGGGACAGCGCATTTCATCACATTGCGGTTCGAGTCGAAGACATCGAAAACGCTATCCAGCGACTCAAGGCCAAAGGCGTGGTGTTTGCGGGCCAGATCGTCGGCGCGCGCGGTGCGGACCTTCGGCAAATCTTTACTGTGCCCGAGATGGTGGATGGTCAGCCTTTTTCGGTGTTGGAGTTGACTGAGCGGCATCGCGGCTATCAGGGTTTTTCTCCTCCGCAGGCCGACAGCCTTATGAAGGCCACCATGATGCGTTCCTGAACACCCTCCATCTGTTTCGCTCTCTCCTCCGGTGGACCTCCCGGTCTTGGATCCTTTTGGGCGTCCTCACGCTCTTATCAGCATTGACTATGCGAGCGCCATACGATATCGATGGAGTCATCGTGATTCATGCATCTCTACCTCAGGAGGCTGCAATGGGAACAGGATTCAAGGTAGGCGGCACGGCGGGCGCGGCGGTATTGTTGATGACCGGACTCGCGTTGGCCCAGGAAGCAAAGAAGCTCACTCCGGCCGACGGGTTTACTATTCATGTGGTAGCCCCGCAAAGTTTGAGGACGGCGCCATACACGGGCCGTATCATCACTACTGTAAGGGCATCTCACCGGAAGTGTTGCAATGCCTGCTGTTTGAATCAACCGATCCAAATGCCAGGCTGACCGACATCGAATACTTCGTGGCCAAGGACGTGGCGCGCAAAGCGGTGTCGCTCAAGACGTGGAACAAGTTCTACCACGATCATGAGGTGGAGATTGCCACGGGCCGTGTGCAGATTCTCGATATGCCGGAAGAGCAGGCGAAGGAAACGGCGGCCGCGGCCGCCAAAACCGATGGGATCATCTTTCATCTCTGGCCGGACGGAGCCAAGGCGCCGAACGGCGTGGTCGGACATCCACAGTCCGCCGGCCACAAGCGCAGAACGAAATAGCTGTCAGGCGTGAGGCGGGGGGCGTAACTGAAGTCGATGCCCCTCGTTTTTTCTTCCGACCCCTGATCCCCTCATGAATGTTTACGGGATGTTCCTGGCCGCATTGTTGGCCGGCGATTGGACTGTCGGGTGGGCTGCGGACTCCGCAGTTCTTCGACCACGGGTGCCGGCAGATCAGATCGAAGCAGCCCGCTCCGCCACCAATCCTCTCGCAGCCACATCGGAGAATATTGACACAGGCAAGATGCTGTTCGAGGGCAAGGCGTTTTGCAAGGCCTGCCACGGAGCCGACGGCAAGGGCCTCTCCAAGGATTTAAATCTTAAAGGACCATTACCACGGAACTTTGCAGATAAGCGATGGCAAGCGGCTCGTAACGTTGGCGAACTGTTTTGGATTTTAAAGAACGGCAACCCGGGAACTGATATGGCTTCATTCATTCCCCTCGTGCTCATTGAAGAAGAAGCCTGGCGGATCTTGCTCTACGTGCGGTCATTTCGCCATCAATAAGCCTCCTCTCGGGTGACTTGTGCCCAGTTGGGCGTTACATGTTGAGAAAGGTAGGCGGCAGTAAGGAGCTCCAGTAATCAATGTGTCTTTCCTGTGCCTCGCCCGCTACACTGCCGCCATGTCTGGTCCGACCTTCTGAGCCATTCCACAGCCGATGTCGGCGGAGAGATATCTGTTAAAAACTCCGTCAATGATTCCAACCGGTCTTCCAATCCAAGCACATAGAAGTGGCGAAGTTTTGCTGCCGTCTTATCGCTAAGTTTGGTAAATTTCACCCCAAACTGCGTGCCCTTCGTCCACTGCACGACCGCCTCTTGAATCATCAATGGCTCATGTTCCTTGGGAAAGAAGACCACCACACCGAGGCGCATCCCTAACACCACCGGCTCAACACTCTCAATTCGTAACCCCTCACTCGACGCATCTTGTATCATTCCCTTGCCGACCACCTCTGAACTCATAAACATGACTGATAACTGGAGGACGGCTCGAAGGTTCGTTCGTCTCTGTTTCACTACCTCCCTGTGAATCATCTGTTCCATAACGTCATTCCTCTTTGTTTACATCCCGATTTGCAGTCAGCGCTGGCAAATGGCAGCATGCTGGATTCGCATCTCTTCCGAGCTGGGTTCTTCTACCACCATCGCGGAAGGTGCTGAATGTTGACAAAATCTCGACACAGCGCCACCAGCCGCATAGTGGCTGTGCTGAAGGCACGCACATTCCCGGCCGCAAACGCCCCATCGAGGTTGGCGATTATCGTCTGAAATGCCGGTAACTCGGCCAACGATTTCGGGGCTGTCGTCGTCCGTCTCATGACCACCTGCCAGGCGCGTTCCCACATATAGGCCGTCCAGGGCAACGACTGATCCTGCCGGCGCTGTGTTGGGATAGAGCGTGCCGTTGCGGTTGCCCACGCGGTTGACGCCACTGCCATCACCCCCACCAGACCCAAACAGCACATGAATGCTGGAGACGGAAATGGCCGCGCCGTGCGATGTGGTTCGAACGGTCTCCCTTGGTTAGTTGGACATGGAGGCATCTTTCACCATGTTGCCAGAAGATCCACGAAAGGCCAGCAGTTTATGATTTTGTAGCTTTGGGGATACTCTTAGGAGTCTGTCGAACTCGGAACTGAAGCTATGGAGCCCTTGATTCGGCATGGGGAGGGCTGACGTCGGCGCTGTTTTTTGCCCGATCCAACGAAGAGTCAGCAGTCGATTGGCGGTGAATTGATGGAGACGGTCGTGAAGAGCCGATACCGTGCACGGATTGCAGTGCGTTGTACCGCGATGCTTGCGAACGGCGCGGAGACCGGAGAAGCGTTAGATCTGTCCGTACCGGGGTATCTCGTCGAAACTCATCGGCTCCTCCGGAGCAACCCGGTGGAGCTAGAATTACTATTTTTAGCGCAAATTTAGCATGTCATGACCGCAAGTTGTTTGGTCACGCTGTCCTTGCTAGCGCTCATGGGCTATGTGTGGCGGCCACTGTGAGTGCATTGGCGACCTCCTTGCTGACCCTGCCTACCTGGCGAATCCGCCAGGTGTCACCGATCTGTATCCCATCTATAGTTCCTGAGTGCCGGCTCTTCACCGTGCCTCACTTATGGATGTCACCAGGAGGGAGTTGATGGCAAAGATTCTGGTGGTCGATGATGAAGAAGGAGTCCGTGACCTGTTGGAGACGGTGCTGACCCGCAAGGGCCATCACGTCCTCCAGGCAGGCACTGGACAGCGGGGGCTCACGCTCTTTCGGCAGGAACGCCCGGAGGTCACGATTCTCGACTTGAAACTGCCCGACATAACGGGACTTACGGTGCTCAAGGCTATTCGGACTGTGGATCGGCGGGCTCGCGTGATGATCCTGACCGGGGCCGGGACGGACACCGACGAAGTTGAGGCGCGGGCACTACACGTCACTGAGTTTCTTCAAAAAGGCTTTTCCTTGCATGTGCTTGGAGAAGCCCTGAGACGAGTACTCAAGGGCTTCGAAGGTGAGATCTCAGGTCCTTCCTAAGATCGCGTCCTTCTATGGCGTCGATTCTCATCATTGACGACATCATGTAGAGGAACTTGAGAAGAAGGGCATGCATCTTTCATGGGTGCCGATGGCTGCCGTGATCGGTGCCATGATGAGAACCCCTCTATGACTGATGTTGAGCCGCGTTGCGCAAAGGGGGAGGCCTTCCTAGTAGGTGCATGATGCTCGCTACCAATCACTTCCTCTACCTTGACAGGTTGCTTCCGGCTCTCTAACCTCTGAGCTCGATTTGTCAGGTGGATGGGCGACAAGGAGCATAGAGAATGGCCGCGCTCCCTCTTAAACTCACGCGAGTCAACCTCTGGCACTTCGTCTGGATTGCGATCGTGCTGTCCGTCCTCTTGAGCCTGCTGCTGAGCCAACTCATCCATAAACAGATCGTGTGGGAGTATCCCTTTGGTGCGACCCTCATCGCCTTCACGGTTTCGTCTCTCCTCATCTATTTCATCAAGCGGATGCGCGACCTTGAGCAGACGCTGGCTGAACACGCGCTGCATCGTGCGCAAGAGGCTACCGAACGCTGGCAGGTGGAAGAAGCCCTGCGCGAAAGCGAAGCACGGCTCCAGGCGATCGTAGAGAACAGTCCGAACACGGTCTTTCTCAAAGACACGGAGGGCCGTTATCTGCTGGTGAATCGCCAGTTCGAAAAAATGTTCCATCTCACCCGGGAGGCCATTGTCGGCAAGACAGATGACGAGATCTTCCCGCCACAACAAGCCGCTGCCTTTCGTGCCAATGATCGCAAAGTCTTTGAGGCGGGCGTGGCTCTGCAGTTTGAGGAAGTCGCGCTCCACGATGATGGGCCACACACCAGTATTGTGTTCAAGTTTCCGCTGTGCACGGTGGAGGGGCACCCGTATGCCATTGGCGGCATTACCACCGACATTACTGAACGAAAGCGGGTGGATGAGGAACTCCGAGCGAGTGAGGGACGCTTTAGAGCGTTTATGGACAACAGCCCGGTGGCGGTCTTCATCAAAGATAAGGATGGCCGTTACGTGTATATCAACAGAAGGATTGAACATCGGTTTGAAACCACTGCAGCCCATTGGATCGGGAAGACGGATTTGGATTTATGGCCGAAGGAGGCTGCCGAGCGGCTTCGAGCCAATGATCTAATTGTCCTTTCGCAAGGTCCATCCAGTGTGGCCCTGGAGGTAGTGGAGTCCGTTCCTGATCATACTGGGTCTGACTCATACTGGTTGTCCTTCAAGTTCCCTCTGTTCGACAGCGTAGGCGCTGGTTTTGTCGGTGCAATGGCCATTGACATCACAGAGTTGAAACGCACGGAGGAGGCGCTCCGGGAGAGTGAGCAGCGGCTTCGCCGGGCTCTCGAAGACCGAGAGCGGCTGTCACAAGATCTCCACGATACTGTCATCCAGTCAATCTATGCCGTCGGGATGGCTCTAGAGGGCTGCCAATACCTTATCGAGAAAGACCCGGTGGCCGCTGCCCAGAAGCTACAGAGCGGGATCGCCAATCTCAACGCGGTGATTAGACAGGTACGGAACTACATTGAAGGGGCAAGCCTGAATGTCACCAGTTCAGGACAACTCCGGGAGGCATTGGAAGATCTGGTACGAACAATCCCAAGTTCTTGCTCCCTAGCGATTCGCCTCCAGATCGACTCAGGAGCCCTAGAGCAATTGACCGATGAAGAGGCGACACACGTCCTTCAGATTACCAGGGAAGCCATCAGCAATAGTCTGCGGCATTCCGGGTCCAAGACCGGCGTTGTGTCGCTGTGTAGGAAAGAGGGAGGCCTTCGTCTGGAAGTACAAGACGATGGGGTTGGCTTCGACGCCAATACCAGGGATGGGCACGGGTTGGGATTGCGCAACATGGCCGCTCGCGCCAGCAAGCTCGGTGCTCAATTTAGTGTCAGCTCGGACCGCGGGCGTGGAACTCGGATCATTCTCGACATTCCCAAGGAACACGATCATGCTCCAGTACCAAGCGACATCAATCCGGCTGCTGCTTGTTGATGATCATGAAGTCGTTCGGCTCGGGTTGCGAGAGCTATTCGACCGCAGTCACCGGATCGATGTGGTAGGCGAATCCGGGACCGCTACCCATGCGGTGACCGAAGCCGTGCGTCTCAAACCTGACGTGGTCCTCATGGATCTTCGGTTACCAGATGGCAGCGGCGTCGAGGCCTGTCGGGAGATTCGGGCGACATGTCCAAAGACGCAGGTCCTCTTCCTCACGTCCTTCGGCGATGACGAGGCGGTGCTCTCGACTACGTTTGCCGGTGCAAGCGGCTATGTCCTAAAAGAAATCGACGGTCGATCGTTGGTCGAGGCCGTTAAAGTGGTGGCGAGAGGGCAGTCCATTCTCGATCCCGCTGTGACGGGGTCGGTGCTGACCCGGATGCGCTCCTTTTCGACATCGCAAGCCGAAAATGCAAACCACGCGTTATCCTCTCAAGAACGACGGATTCTGCCATTGATCGCGGAAGGAAAAACTAACAAAGAGATCGCGACGGTTCTTGGTCTGAGCGAGACCACGGTGAAGAGTTATCTGCATAATATGTTTCAGAAGCTCCAAATATCCCGCCGTTCCCAAGCAGCAGCGTTGTTTTCCAGGCGCCAGCATACCTAGGGCCATTCAGCCCTGATCCGTTACCACCAAAAATCATTAGGGATTACCTCCATTTGGAGGTACCGCCTTTTCTGAATCCAGCTATACTCTCTAATCGGACACCCCGCATCGACCTCCTTGGAAGGCAAGGAGGGAGCGGAGCGAACGTCCGCATCCCGCTGTGGATGCTCACGCGGCCATCATTATTCTCACCGGAGCGGGAACAGAGCTCCATGAGATGGGGGCATGGGCGCTGGGGTGTCAGTGAGTTCCTATCGAAAAGCTTCGGCTTTACCGACAATCCTGCGTCTGCTGCTCCTTTTTGCTGCCTTGGTGCTCCTCGGGTTCCACACTGCCCTTGCTGAAACAGTGTCGATCATCAATATGGATAGCTCTCGGGAAGCCGTCTTGCTCGAAGCGGGTCTCAGACGACTCCTCCGTGCCGAAGGATACACAGTCAAAGGAGGCACGACAGAAGGCTATGTCGTCCTGTTGCACGGTGCACAGACAAAACAAGGCGCAAGCATCGGCATCGTCGGGTCGGCCACGGTGGTCAGGGTGTTGGAACGAGCATCAGCTGCGGCCCTGCTGTCCGATAGTTCTCTCAGAGAACAGGAGTTCGTCAGGAAGTTCACGGAGCTCATGGGATCGCCCGTGATCTACCTGGCCAGCACCACCGCCATCGGTGGGGATGCTGACGCGGTGGCGGAGATCCTCAGCATCTACATCAGGACTGCGGTCCGGCAATCGTCACTCAAATCCCCGGAGCTACTTCGGGCCTTGGAGCAGAGCACCCCGGAACACGAGTCGACTCCCGGGGCGAACGCCGGACGATAGCGTGTCGTATGCGAGCGTTGGTAGCCCAGAGCTTTGATGACAACCATTCTCATCATTGACGACGAGGAACCCGTGCAGACGGTCCTCCGACACATGCTGGAAGAGGCCGGCTACACGGTCAGGACCTCTGCCGATGGACGTAAGGGGCTCCAACAATTTCGCCAAGACCCAGCGGATCTCGTCCTCTTGGACATCCTCATGCCCGAGAAGGAAGGGCTGGAGACCTTGCTGGAACTGCGTCGGGAATATCCGACCACCAAAGTGATCGCCATCTCCGGGGGTGGTGCAAGACGCGACTTCGGTTATCTAGACTCTGCAAGACTGCTGGGCGCTCACAGTGTCCTCACTAAACCGATTGATCGAAATCGACTGCTGAGAGAGATCGCCCGCGTGTTAGAATCCCCATCGTCTTCGGGTAGGGCGTAGTGGTGGAGGGCACAAGAGCAAGGGAAACCACTGCGCTGGAAGGCGCTCAACGTGCGACAGCATCGCGATGGGCAGGAACAGGTGTAGGCGAAGACGCGAGAGCGTCGAAGGTCCCGGTATCTGTTTGACTTGTTGGATTACTGACTAGCTAATGTCGATTCGCACTGCCTGTGCGAGATTCAAGTCTTGCAAGACCTGTCGGAGTTCGGTTTGGAATATCGGGACCTGATCGGCATCGAGGTCTATGGTAAAGTCCAAACCAAGGCGCAAATCGGATCCACTGCGCAACTTGGGCAGGAGCTTAGTACCAAGCCGGTTCCACACCTCTGGAGGAATTGAACCGGTAATGTGCAATGTTTTCTTGCTTGCGGCGGCCGTTGGGCTGAATGGCTTCGGATCTTGAGTAATCGGCTCTGGTTCGACATTAATAGGGCGATCAGTAACATCAGGTGCCTGAGCTTTTGTTTTTAGCGCCTTTGCTTTTGACTTCAGGACTAAATAGACATCCGCGTCGAAAGCAACTTCATCCGCAGGCATCAGCTCTTCAAACCATAACCGTGTATAGCTGCCACCAGGTTGTTGGCCTGATGCAAGCCCGAAATCGCCACGTGTGACGAATTCCGGAAGCTTCGCTCGGAGATAGGCATCAGGATCGAGAAGGCGCTCCATGGAGCCATTGAGAAACGCTTGGCGAAGACTGACGAGAGGCCATGCGCCAGATTCCTTAAACGCCTCCGGCCATCTCCTTTCTAAATAGCTCGCACCAGGCGATTCGTTGAGCAGGGCTTGAGATTTCAATGCCGTGAGCACCCTCCCACAAAGCGTTTCAGAATTGCTCGCGTGCCCTGCGCCAAGGTCAATAATGCGCAATCCGTCCGATTCCTTGTTGTCCATAAGCACGACATACCGATAACTCGCCCACACTTCATCTCTGGCAGCAATCTCAGCCTCACGGACTTTTGTTCCTACTTCTGAGCGGTCGGCGTGGTCAAATTCCCCTGAAAGAGAACCATCCGAAAGTCCTTTATCTACATTCTTCCATGCAAGCCAGGTCTCGATCTTATCTTTGAGGTCACGGCCTGGCTTTCGCACACACCAAATCAAAGAACCGGGGTACAGGCGGGGTGATTTGCCACGATGCTTAGTCCATTCCGCAATCGTGTTTCGAAGGACACCGTTTCCGCGCCATTCAGAATCAGGATCGAGAATCACCAGGGTGAGGCGTAGTGTATCTTGTATGGCACTCCCATCTTCCGGGAACGTCACGAATGGCAAGGACGCGCCACGCTCAAATTCTTTTTTGACGACCACCAAACCAGACTTCCGCACCTCATCATCATCCAGAGAGGCCCGCTTATCACTCACCACTTTTTTCAGAGTAGGCTTGAAGCCAAAGCGGAATCCATCATGGCCGACCTTTCGGATGAAGTAGCCTTTTGACTCAAACGCAACGGCGGCATTATCAATTGATGTCGTCTCGATTTCGGGTTCACCAAGGGCAAAGCGAAGCTCTGGCAAATGAGCCGTCTTATCCCCTTGCCCTCCAGATGACTCAAAGAGGATCGTCGCGCCTACTCGTCGATGGAGATCACGAAGCGCCCCTTTGGTATCCACATCGAGCGCCTGAGCATGGCTATGCTCGTCTGTCAGATCGGTTTGAATAGCACTAAGCAGTCGGGATTCCCCAAGCTGGCCAAGAATCACTGCTCGAAACTCGGAAACTTCCAGAGGCGCTGAGCCTAACGTAATCAGTGGTTCTCGCCGTGCACGCTGATAGCCATCCCGGTAGGCCCAGGAGATCCATTGCGCCAACATGGCAAGCGTTCCACGTGTCTGTTGATATTGAGGCAATGCCTGCCACTTTCGTTGAAATACAGAAAGCGTAGCAGGGTGAAAGGGATAACAATCCTCAAAACGTTTACGGAGAAAGTCTCGTGATTTGGCGTCCGTCGTGGCGGTGTCCACAGCCGTCCATTCGGATGGTAATTGGGCACGGCGTTCAAAACACCAATCGGCATAAGCTTTTGCCACAGCCTTTCGAACTTTATCGGGTCCCAGGTCCTCAAAGAGCCGTCGCCGTACCACTTCGCTGATCTCCGTTTCATCGTTGGCGATCAAATCTTTCGCCACCCGCTTGACGACTTTAGTGATCTTGTCTTGCCAATCTTTGTCCCAGTCGGTCATCTCTACCTGGCTGCGCGGAAGACTGATGACGGCGGCTCCTCGCGTGGTGCCGGTCATGGCGACAGTCAGGTTTTGGATGAAGGCGTGAAAGCCATCAGCCATTGGTCGATGACGATTCATGAAATTCAGCACTTCGTCAAAGAGGATCAGCGCACTGCCACCGGCAGCCTCAATCACACGGCCAATCGTTTCCGTCCCAGGCGGGGTGGTCTTCGCAGCAGGACCCAGCGCAGCGACCCCCGCATTCCCGGCAAGCTGGCGAGCGATGTCGATCCACGGCGTCTCACGGCCTTCTCGCGGGTCCCACGCATTGCCGACAAAGACAGCGACCTTGGATTTCGGGATGTCCGATAAGCCGGCCTCCTTCACCAAAGCTTTTACGCCATCATGCCCAGCTATTTTCTTCGCATGTTCCACGAGGTGATACAGCGAGGCGAGCGTATGCGTCTTGCCTCCACCGAATTGAGTGATAAGGGTCAGGACAGGCGCGGAGTTTTCCGTTTTTCCGGCAAGCCGCCGAAGTACCATACCTGCGTGCTCCCGAAGGGCACGCGTGAAGCAGGTCCGATTGAAGAACTGCAGAGGGTCGTTGTAATCTTTGGGAGCAGTGCCCGCAACGACTTGTTCGAGCGCGATCGCGAATTCATCCGGATTGAAGGAGCGGCCCTCTCGGACTTCCGCTCGTGGCATCGCCACTTTGTACCAAGGTTCAAGCGCCATTATTCAGCTCTGCGCAACATGCCCGGCGACAACGCTGAACGAACCGCCTCGCGGACCGAGCGAGCAATCTCAACAGCCTCCACACCGACTGAACGATCAAAAGGCTCCCAATCTCCTGGATAGCGGCCTTCAATCGTATACCGATTCAAAAGAAGAACGCGGCTCAGATTCAGGTTCAGAGAGGCATCGCCGGGGATGCGCTGGATCAAGACACGAAGATCATGGCTTTTGGAAGCGGCGACTCCCCTGGAGATGAGGAGCGCCTTGAGATATTTTTCGGCGCATTGCTGCGCATGAAAACACACCGTATCCCAAGGAACACGCGCGGCAGCCAAATTGTTTTCGATATTCAACAAATCGTGCTCCGCTCTCTCAACCCATGCGAGAACGTCCTGGACTCATCAGGCCGCTCGGTCATAAACAACTTTTCCTTCCCGGAGAGCTGGATAAAAAATCGAGCCGATTTGGTGACGATATCGTTCCAATTCCTCGGGTCGCACCACAATCACATCGACAGGAACATCGATCCCGAACAGGGCCATATCAATTTCGCTGGCCTTCTGGCGCTTCGACCCCTCCACCGACATCACGACCAACAGATCCACATCGCTGTCCGGGCCTGCCTCACCACGAGCGTGCGATCCGAACAAGATGATTTTTTCCGGACGAAATTGAGCGGCAATCCGCCGAACCATCTCGCGGATGGTCTCTTCAACCAGAACGGAATCGGTCACTCGCTCAGCCACGCATGAGCCTCCTAAAGCAGGGGAAATGTACTCTATTTCTCGGCATTCGTCATCTCGGCACTGCCAACAACATGGCGTCGAGAAGCCGTTTCTCTTCGCCTTCTTTCGGATACAACCGTGTAAGGGCATTGCAAAGCCGCAAGAAATCCGGGCCACGTTCCTGTTCTGCCTTGAGCAACGCACGCAAGGCATTCGCCCGTCCGCCGGATTGCAGCAACATGGCCGCATGGACACGGTCTAATGTCGTGGCCTCTCGTCGAGCGGTCAGCGCTTCGTCGCCGACCTCTGTCACCGATTTCATTTTGGCCTTCTTGCCACGACCACGCCCTCTGATAGCTGGAGCCTCGGGCTCCGGCAGCGAAAACTCCAACATCATCTGCGGATTGCGACGGGCTTCCTGTTCAATCCGAGTAGCGACGGCAGAGGCCCCATCTTCGCCAAAGAGCTGCTCGGCTCGCTCGCTGATCGGCAGGAGGCGGACAATCCCTTTCTCTGTTTCAATGATCCGCCCCTCCCACTGGTCAAGATGAATTCCCAGCGGCTGGGCGAAACGGCGGACGACATCGAAGATGAGGGTGTAGCCTTTTGCCTTTTTCTTACCGCCACTTTCCTCTTCCTCCTCATCCTCACCTGTATCTTCCTCAGCCTCAACCTGAGCCTCGACCTCGCCATTTGTGCTTTGCAGCGTCCAGAGGAATAGCGCCGTGAGTCGAGCATCTTCTTCGAGTGCGCCTGCTGCGCCATTGCGGGCTTTGGCTTCAGCCGTTCCGAGCACTTGCTGAAGTGCCAGCCGCCCAACCGTTTCCCACACGTAGGCAAGAAACCCGCGCTTGTGTGGTTCGGTTGCTGTGGGGTCACCACCTAGCGGGATTTCTCTCCCTTCGGCGTCTTCGACCTTGGAGTAACGGCTGTAGATTTCCATCGCCGGGCCGATACAAGCAAAAACCAAGTCGGCTCCGCGTACTCCCTCAGCTTGCAATCGCTCGATCCAATCGCCGACACGAATCGGCAACTCCCGATAGACCTCACCCCAGTCACCCACTGAAGCTCTTTCAAAGCGAGGACGACAGACGAGATGGATACTTCCCATGAGCGAAGCTGCATCTCTGGCAGCCGTCCTTGACTTCATCTCTGTCTGGATTGGCCATGATGATGAGATAACAAAACCAGCCTTAATCAAACCCATTAGAAGGGCTTCCCACCCCTCAGTTGTTTTATGAGCGAAAACAACGCACCCTATTCCTGTACTGTTATCGATGATTCTCTTGGCCTCAGAAAAAGCCTGTCGCACGCAGTTTTCGAAAAATTCTGGATCCTTCGGTTTGCCATCAACAACATAGCCCTGATTCCATACACACTCTTGAAGTTTTGGTGTCAGTTGATTGTTGCGGTCAAAAGGATCGCAAAATGAGGTATCGTCTAGGTTCGCACGCCGAAGCCAGCAGTAAAAGAAGTCTGACAAGTCAGCATATGGAACTGAATCGTAATAAGGCGGGTCTGTAAACCAAAGTTGGGCACTTTCAGAAGGCAAAGGTAGTTTGCTTGAGTCATGGAGTTGAGCTTGTCCAATAGAATGAATTCCCTTTGCAGTATGTTCAATTACCTTCGCTACCCACTGAGTCGCATTACCAAGGCCACCTGACCATTTACTAAATGGATTGGCCTCGCAGAAATCCCACACAAGTTGAAGCGCTTGCTTAGAAAATGAGCCTGTAACAGTGTCGCGAGTAGAATCTAAACGACAACAACTACTCCACCTGTCAACGCATCTTCCCAATCCAATTAGCAGACACCGCTTTACAGCTGAATCCATTTCTGACCCTTGGCCATGATAGTTGCGTATAAAATCACCTATTGAGGCTAGAGCCACACGCTGGCGTGGCAAGAAACAATCTGAGAACGTTGTGATGCCATAGCGAGTTACAGCAGATAAGCCTCTGGCATTTGGAGAAGGGCGAACTGAATTTAGTTGTTCATCAGGATAGATTGTCTGCCCGTTCAGTAAATACTTCCTGCTCAATTCTTGGTCTAGAGATACTGCGCGTGCGATCCCTTCATAATCAGCACTGCTTGGTTTCGCGAATGTTCTACGGTTTGCCTCGCCTATAGCGATTGCAACCAGCTCTGCTGAATCTGTACCTCCTCGCCTGCTTCTGAGTTGTGCCTCAACACGAGCCCTAGGGAGAACAGTGGAACAAGCAGGACACAAAACGTTTCCTCCAGATACAGTTCCTCTGCCCACGGAATTCTGGTGTTCCGGCTTGTAAACTTCCGATTGAATTTCGATCCTATTGTTCTTTGGCCGCAAGATTTTGAGCTTTAGTGCCCATTGGTTACGCTTCCCACGAGATAGCCATAGTGATCGTAGAAGGGGAATGTTTACCCCGCAGTTGGAGGCTTCACATTGCACTACCCTTGCCCATAAATAGGCCGTTGGTAGTGAACCTGAGTTTGCGGTTGGATAAAGATTGCCGACTGTTTCTATGAGATGCTTTTCCAGTCGAACGGCTTCTTCTTTGAATCGATCAAGCAGCTTATTACCGTGTCGTGGAATGTCCTCTAAAAGAGTCCTGCTCAGAAGACATGCAACAGGATTGAGGTCAGAGGCGAGGACATCACATCCCAGCCGCAATGCTTCCAATGGAATCGAACCTCCACCGGCAAACGGGTCCACAACCAGCGGCGGTTCTTCGCCGTGAGCCGCTTTGACGAGCCCACGGGAAATTTCCAAATACGTCCTATCCGTTGAGAAATCCCAGTTGGCAAAATCACCAATGAACTTCAGGAGGGCATGTCGTAAATCTTGATCCTTCGGTTTGATTTTCCCGACGACCTGCGGCAACAGCTCGCGCGACTGCTTCTTGAACTCATCGGGACAATTCTCATCGCACGGATCGGGCAAGAGAAGTGCCAGCAGCATCGCCCGACAGGCTGCGAGTGGCCGCCGCGCCCACCACAAGTGCAACGTGGACGGATGCCCATGCCGAATAGACTTCTCCCGCGCCGCATGCTTCGACACCACGGCAATCGGAAAATCCACTTCGGCGAGGCGCTTACACTCTTTGGGAATCATGACGGGGTTTCTATTCGCTCCAGCGACTCAAGGTACCTCTGTGGCAAGTGCCAGTAGCGAGCCCCTTCTACGATCAAGTGTTTGTAGTTTGTGTGACACGGAAATGGTCCGGCTTTATCGACGACCATGTACAAGAAAACTGCCAGCGGTTTGTTCTCGTCCCCGCCTTTGAAGACATGCTGTTCTTCGCGAACGTAGATGTTTTCCTCCCGTGAACGACCCGGTTGATATCCTTCGCAACGATCGAGACTGGCAACATCCAGCTCATCGATGTGATAGACAACGCCCCAAACGTTTTTCTCGGAATCTGCTACGACATCCGCCACCCCGCCATGCCATTTAGTACTACGCCGTGTAAATGCGAGTCGGTGTTGAGGCAACCTTGCGGTGCAGACAAAACGCGCTGATGGGCACCGTTCCCGCATTTGGGTCCTATCCAAGTTCGAGCCGTAGGCGAAATACAGCATGGCTTTCTTTCTCACTCGATACCATTACTCTGTTGCGTGTATCTTCGACTCGACCCATACGATGACCTCTTCGGCTATGGCCACTGCCCTCTTGTAATCCTCCCGCGTCACTGCCTCGGCTAGGCTGGGATATCGCGTTTCCCCGGCAAAGCGAGTCAGTCGGGCCGCTTCCGCGATCTGAGTCGGCACTGCTTGCCCGCTCTGCTGGAGCACTGTGACTAACTCTGCCAGGTCATGTACAAAGGGGAATGCGATGTTCCGAGAAAGCAGCAGGGCTTTGATCGCCTTCTCCGCAGCCTGCTGCGCATCGAAGCAGAGATCCTCAAGGTAGATGGCCGGGAGGGTGACATCGGCCTTGGCTCTGGCGAGGTTGCTCTTGGCGCGATTCAGCCACTCAATTGGATCGTCCGGAGGCCGTCGTTCAGGCGGCATATACGACCTTGCCCTCTCGGACGGCTGGATAGATGACCAAGGCTGCCCGGTCCTTGTACTTCTCCATTTCATCCGGCGTCACGACGATGACATCCACTGCCTGGCCCACGCCGATCAACTTCATGTAGATCTCTTCAACGAGGTGGCCTCGATGGAACTCTCCCCGTTTGACTACCAAGAGATCCACGTCGCTGTGCGGTCCCATCTCACCACGGGCGGCCGACCCGAACATGATGATTTTTTCCGGATTGGCGACCTGGACGATCCGCTGCACGATCGTCTGCAAGGTCTTCTCATCCAGTATGCGGTGCATTCTCATATCACCCCTCGTAAGCGGCGAGGCATGCTATCGTGCGGGATTGTACTTCTACTGCCTGCCCAAGGCCACGCCCCTCTGCCGGTTACCGTTCCCGTCTGGCAGAATCGCCATAGCCTGGTGGCTCTCCTTCACTGACGGTCATGGGGCCTGTCATTGCGTCCACCGACAAGTAGTAGTGATCCACTTTTTTCACCTCATGCCAGTCGAGGCGAGCTGGGTCTTTGATAGGCTCTTGCAGCCGTGGATTGGTCTTGCAATGCGTTACTACATAGAGCCAATAGCAATCCCGCCGATCTTCGGCGACGCGCTTTTCGTTCGGTGTGAGGCAGACTGTTCCGCTTTCGTGGCCGATGCCTTTGATCTCGATCAGCCGTAATTCGCCGGAATGGGTATCCAAACTGGTGATGTCGTATCCCAGATCCTTTTCATGCACATCCGTCACGGTGCGTCCTTGAGCCTGTTCATGCTCGATGACGACGCGCATGGCAATGGCTTCGGTTTCGGGGTCAGGTCGAAGATTCTTGACCTCTGGCTTGTTGCGCTCTGGATGGGGAAAGACAAGAATGCTGGTCATGCGCTCGACTGATTGCAGCGTGAGTGACCGCTGACGGTCTAATTCTTGGCGTCGCTTCTCGCGACGAACCAGCAACACCGCATGGCGATCTTCGGCCAGCTTGAGACTGCCCGCGGCTCCCTCCACTCCCCGCTCGGCCTCTTCGGCAAATCG
>JBQTHT010000228.1:0-4839 GCA_052389595.1 Nitrospiraceae bacterium | reverse complement strand
GGCCGGGCTGGCGCCACTGGCCCACAAATATATCTCCCGTTTTGTGGGGGTGGGTGGCGGGCTGCGGATGAGGATCGAACCCATCAACCTTCAGCTCCAGTTGGACCAAGCCGTGGCGCTTCAACCGACTAGCCTGACGAAACGAGGTGATACCTTTACGCACTTTCTCGTGTCAATCGGATTCTGAACAGGAGGCAGCCGTGAAATTTCAAGCCGGCGCACAGCGCAAGTCTCTCAGGTTTGCCGTCATGACCATGTTCTACCTGTGGCATACGGTGCTCTGGACTCCGTTCGCGTGGAGCAATCCGACAGGGATCAGCGTGGTGAATGGGGTTGTGACGGCAGCGGGAGAAAATACCGCGCAACTGACGCTTCAGCAGGCCACTCAACGAGCGATCGTCAATTTTAAAACCTTCAACATCGCTCCCAATGAAGTAACCAGCATTATCCAGCCAGTCGGAGGGTGGATGTTGGGAAGAATCGGCGATGTCAACCCGAGCCTGATCAATGGAAACCTAAATGCGACCGGAGGGCTGATCCTTTTGAATCCCAACGGCGTCCTGTTCGGCCCCAACGCCCAAGTCAACGTAAGCGGCTTGATGGCCTCCACGCTCAATCTCACAGACACGAACTTCTTGCGCGGGCATTATCTCTTTGAGGGACATGCGATCACAGGTTTGGTGAAAAACGAGGGCACCATCACAGCCGGTATCGATGGAGTCTATTTGCTCGCGGCCAACGTCGAGAACCACGGTATCATCAGGAGTCCAGACGGCCATATTACGTTGGCGGCGGGCAGTACTGCATTCTTATCGAATCGTCCCGATGGGCGAGGGTTCCTCGCCGAGGTGACGGCGCCGACCGGCCAGGCGTTGAACGTGAAAGATCTGATCGCCGACGGAGGGCAGATCACTTTAGCAGGCAAGGTCGTGAATCAACAGGGACTGGCGCAGGCAAACAGCGTCCGGGAGCGAAACGGCCGGATCGAACTGGTCGCCGCCGATCAAGTGAACATCAAGGCCGGCAGCCGTACCCATGCCAAAGGAGATGTGCAGGGCGCCTCCAACGGCGGCACCGTCATCGCCAAAGCCACCAACCGCACGACGGGAAGTGTTGCCTTCGCGACCGGCGCGGAAATCGATGTCTCAGGTGGAACACAAGGAGGCCACGGCGGCGAAGCCTGGCTTGGCGGCGTCACAGTCACGCAAGGCGGCCTATTCAAAGGTCTGGCCGGTCCCGGCACAGGGTTTCAAATCGGTAGGCTTCAATTGATTCCGAATTCCTTGACGGTGGACGGGAGTGTGTTCAGCACCCTGCCGAAACTGAACGATGTCACGCTGATTGCCATGGACGACATTGTGGTCAATGGAGCGGCGACCGTCACCGGCACCCTTCGATTCGACGCGGGAAGGAATCTGCAATTTACCGAGAGCCTCTTGCAGGGCAATCCCGCACTTCGCTCGAATGTCATCGCCCGCGCAGGGAACGACATCATCTTGAAAGGAACCAAGATCGAAACGAGCCAGGGCGGCAGCATTCACCTTCACGCGAACCGCGATGTCCAATTGCAACAGGGGTTTTCGTCTCCGTCACAACTCGTGACCGCCACGCTCTCTAATGGCGGCAACATCAGTGTAACGGCCGGCCGTGACATCGTCACTCCAGGGCCGCGTCTGGTAAGTAGTGACGGGAGCGGATTCCCAGGAATTCATGTCGGCAACCCCGGCAACCTGACGATCAGGACGGGTCGCGATCTCCTGGGGGTGCCGTTCGACGAGGGTGGTCCCGGTTTCCTCCTTGAACATGGTCGTGCGGATGTCGTGGCGCTTCGCAACATCGGGTCGTCCAAAGCCTACACGAATATTATTCTCGGGAGCACACCCAAAGAAGGGAGCCATGGGACATTTACGACATTTCCCGCTCATGCCAATTTAAATGCCGGAGGCTCCCTCTATTTTGGACTGGCGCAGGATTTCGGATTGCTGAACGAGAGCGCACTGTCGGTCAGTCCTCAGAGCAGCCTTGCACTGACCTCGACGGGTGGAAACATTCATCTGAAGCCGACCAGGCCAAGCGCTCAGGAAGTGGCCGACCGATCAACCTTTTTAAGAAATTATCCCGCCACATTCAGCGCCAAGACGGAACAGGGGAGTATCTTCGTTGAAGACACCATTAACTTCTGGGCCTCGCCGACCGGCGCTATCACTTTCTCAGCTTCCCAGAACATTCAAGGCGTGCCTGCAACAGTTCGTGGTGAAGACCCCAATTCTGTGTATTTTTTTAGAGGCGTTCTAGGGGATGGCGAGTGGGTTCGCGTCACCAGAGAGCAGGCCTCGAACGATCCGAAGTATGCTCCTTGGTTTACGCTGTATGGTGAGGCAGGTGGGCCAACAAATGCTCCAGATGTTCCGGAGATCATTCGGGTGGCTCCTCTAGTTGACCTTCCCGGACCGCCGGTAGCCATTCAATTGCTGCCCGGCGACCAGAATCCTTTGGTCGGCTCACCATTTTTTCTTTCGGCCCTTAACACTCAGACGAAAACAACCCAAAACGTGAGCGCACATAGCGTCATGCCGGTCAGCTTGACCACCGAGAAAGGGGACATCTCCACGCTCAGGCTTGACATGTGCGTGCAAGGTCACTGCTCCAGCTTCAAGAAGCAATATACCCTCGCGGCAGGACGCGACATCAAGGAGTTTGTTGGGACGTTTCCGCTGCGTGACGATCTGGGGACAAGTCCATCAGGTCAGCCGATCCTTCCGGTCTCCATCAACGCGAAGGGGTCCATTAACCTCAAGGAGACGCCCAACGCGCCGGAGCAAACCGGGTTTATCTTTATCGGGAAAGGGTCCGCGCAGATACGGACGAACGGAAACCTAGACTTAGCCGACAGTGACGGAATTACGCATCAGTCGAAACCCGGCTCACCGATCGAGGCCGACCAGGGTGGGATAGTTGATATAGGAATCGGCGGCAATCTGGAGATGACCAAATCGAAGATTTTTACATTCAATGGCGCCAAGATCTGGATTCATGGTTTAGGCGCTGATCCCGCCGTAGATCCAGCCGGACGGCCGACGGTGACGGCAGACGGACCACTCGTGGTGGAAGCCACCACTATTACAGGACCCAACGGTTCTCTGGTGTTCAGTGTCAACGGCAAGCCGGTGCAACTCAATAAGACCACGCTGGCGGTCAGCGTGAATGAACCGGTCCAGACGACGGGAACCATCCTCGTCGATCGTGTCCCTGCGACCGGCAATGCTGTTGAACCGGTGCGGTTCGAAGGCAAGCCGGTGATCGCCAATGTCGAAGGCAAGGGCCTCGTGATGCTTCTCGTTGTGAATGGGCGGGCGACACTTGCCGATGCCAAGCTCGTCTCGATCGAGCAACCGGTGGGAGGCAAGGTCAATGTGGGAACGAACGTGGTCAACGTCGCGGAAAAATCCGGGATCGTGACCCAGCGTGGCGGGAGTATTGACATCAAAGCCAGAGGCGATGTGGATGTGAATAAATCCCGTATTGGTACGCTCGGAGGAGGAAACATCAACGTTGTGTCCATCACCGGCGACATCAACGCGGGGAGTGGAAGCAAAGACGAAGTCACGCAATTCCTGATCAGAGGCAAGGATCCCGTCACGAATCAAGACAGAAATACGGTGGCGACGGTCCCAGGCAGCGGGATTTTTACCTTTCATCCGAATGATCCCGATTTCCCCTTACCATTTCCGCAATTCGACACGCCTCAGATCACGGGACTGAAAAACGAGATCATCAAACAGCGGTTCTTTGGTCGTGATACCTCTGGGATGGAACGCCAGCTCGCAGCCATGGTTGAGGCCAGAACGCCGGAGTTCAATCGTATATTTGATGATTTCTTAACCAACAATCCGCAAAAATTTGAGATACTCCCGAAAAAGAATCCAACAGCTTTCCAGGCATTTCTTAAAGAGAACCCCTCGAGGACAGGAATCCCTCTGGAACTTGGCGACATCAACCTCAATGCCGGGCGAGACCTCGTCGTTCCGCCAGCCGGTATTCGCGGACGGCGCATCGATATTAGAGCCGGCCGCAACATTGACTTGCGTGGGGGGACGATCGAGGGCCAGGTGAATTTCAGCGCAGGCGGCTCCGTTGTCGGCAGTCTGGCCAGCTTCGTCGGCAGTTTTTCCGGCGCCGCCTCGGGAGGGGCCGTGTCCGGCGCAAGCAGCGGAGGCGGTTCATCGTTGTCCGGCGGGCTGAGCGGTGGCATCACCGGCACCGTGGCGGCGACGGCATCTGCCACAGCGGGCACGTCGTCGACCGCTTCAAAGATGACCGCGGAAGTGCAACAGAGCACGGCCGACGCGGCCACCACGCAGTCCTCCGGGTCGAAGCAAGTGGCCTCCAAGTCCGATGAAAAAGACAAAGACAGGGCGGTCGCTCAGAGCGTGCGCGTCAAGCGTGGAGTGACCATTCAAGTAGACGTCAAGCCACAGCAGGGGGGTTAGAAGAGTGATCCGTAATTGGCGATTAGTGATTACAAGCACCGACTCGTTCATGTAAATCACAAATCACTC
This sequence comes from Nitrospiraceae bacterium, assembly GCA_052389595.1. Classification (GTDB taxonomy): domain Bacteria; phylum Nitrospirota; class Nitrospiria; order Nitrospirales; family Nitrospiraceae; genus JBQTHT01. The sequence continues at coordinate 280 of JBQTHT010000228.1, read as the reverse complement.
TTAAACAATCACTAGTCATCAATCACTAGTCACTCTTCAGAAAAGAGGGGAAGACAATGGATGTGTCGTCGGGCGGGATTGCGTTTGCGCTGAATCACGCGACGCTGGAAGGCAAGATCACCATTATGGTGCTGTTGCTGTTCTCGTTGGTGAGCTGGACGGTGATTATCGGCAAGTTCCGCCAATTAGCGAAGGCGAAGAAACGGACCAAGATTTTTCTGGCCGCCTATGCACGCGCCAAGGGTCCATTGGACCTCTTCAAAAAAGGCCACATCAAACA
>JBQTHT010000227.1:0-4315 GCA_052389595.1 Nitrospiraceae bacterium | reverse complement strand
GGTTTCTGTTTGCTGTTCTCGTGTTGATAGGAGGATTGGTCAGTTCAGTCGATGTGGATCATTTGGAACAAATCCTAGCCTCAGGTCAGATTCCCACGAATCTCGGGCTCCTCTCCCTCCTCACTCTTTGCCTTCTCGCTCTTGCCTTGTGGAGCATCGCCGACGCCGTGCGGGTGGCCAGAAGAAGATAATTGGGTCGATGCTGCTGGAGGTTTTCGGAGTAATCCAGACTTAGCGTGGCGAGGTCTTCTTCGAATTCCTGAGAAGAGATTGCAGGCGAGCTTTGCTGACTGGTTGATTTTCAAACGCCATCGATTCGACAACCCGATCCAGAAGCACCTTGCGATGTGCTGCCGCAACCTTCGTGGGCGTGTTGTGCCACTTTTGCCAACTTCGGAGTTTGGCGTCAAGCTCATTGAGTTTAGATTTATCCTTCATTTGTCTTTAGAATTTCTTTGCTTAGCTTTGTCGATCTGCCTCCAAGAATTAGGCAGGTCAACGTTTTTGAATCTGACATCTGAGCGAGTTGATGACTCCGCGCACATAATACTTCAGAAATTGATTCCTCAATGTACTTTAATTGGCAGTGAGTTTCACTGCAATAGCGGCACCGAAGCTTCGCAGCAGCGTTGACACCTCTCTTGGTACTGTGCTAGCTCTACGAGAATACTACACAGAATGGACGAATTCTGGGCCGGACGGTCCAGAGGAGGACACGATGGGTGGCCACAGCCATTGGGCGACGGTGAAGCGGCATAAGGCGTCCGTCGACGCGAAACGGGGCAAGGTCTTCACGCGCGTCATCCGCGAACTGACCATTGCGGCTCGACAAGGCGGCAATCCCGACGGGAACCCACGCTTGCGATTGGCCATCGCGAAGGCGAAAGAAGCGAACATGCCCGGCGACACCGTGAAGAAAGCGATTCAGCGAGGAACGGGAGAATTGCCCGGCGTCCATTACGAAGAATTCACCCTCGAAGGTTATGGGCCCGGTGGGACCGCCCTACTGATTGAGATTACTTCCGACAATCGGAACCGCACGGTCGCCGAGGTTCGCAACGTGCTCACCAAGAACAATGGAAACATGGCCGAAGCGGGCGCCGTGTCTTGGCAATTCCACAAGAAGGGGTTGCTCGTCGTGGAGAAAGGGAAGATCGACGAAGACCAACTCCTGTCCCTGGCCTTGGATGCCGGCGCGGAAGATGTGAAGGTGGGCGAGAAGGCGTTCGAGGTGATTACCGATGCTCATGACTTCGAATCGGTCAAGAAGGCCTTAGCTGACGCGAAGATTGAAATCTCTCTGGCCGAAGTCACATTCGTGCCGCAAAACTACATCAAGCTCGAAGAAAAGTCCGCCGAGCAAGCACTCAGGCTGATGGAGGTTCTGGACGAACATGATGACGTCCAGAAGGTGCATGCCAACTTCGACATTCCGGATGAGATTATGGAGAAGGTTGCGGCGGCGGGGTAAGCCCGACGGGAGTGATTGGTCATTGAGTGATTGGTGATTCATGGATCGGTGGATAGAGACGGCGTTTTTTTAATCGCTTCATCACCCAATCACTCATCACTCTTCCTCATGATTGCCTTACTGACAGGCCGGTTGGCCTTCAAGGCGCCTACCCATCTGACCCTCGATGTACAAGGGGTCGGATATGAAATATTCATCCCGCTGAGCACTTACTATGCCCTCCCCGACCTGAGCGAGGTCACTTCGCTCCACGTTCACACGCATCTCCGTGAAGATGCCATTCAGCTCTACGGCTTTCTGACGACCACCGAGAAACAGGCCTTCGTCCTACTGACCGGGGTCTCCGGAATCGGTCCTAAATTGGCCCTTAGCGTGCTCTCGGCATTGTCCGTGACCGATTTGACCTCGGCGGTTGGCGCCGGAGATATCGACAAGCTCGCCACGGTCCCGGGGATCGGCAAGAAATCCGCCGGACGCATCGCGCTCGAACTCAAAGACAAAGTCGATCGCCTCCATCCGACGGGACTCCACCCATCGCAGCTCTCGTCCGCAGGCGTCGACCCCGTTAACGAGGATGCCCTGTCGGCGCTCGTCAATCTGGGTTACAGGGCGGCTGATGTCAAAGATGTCTTGAGGCGCGTGCAGCAGACGCGGGGCGAGACCCTGACGTTGAAGGACTTGATCCGCGAAGCACTGAAAGTGTTGGCAAAGGGGGGAAAGGCATGAACACCGGAATAATGACAGATCGCTCGCTCAAGTCACAACGCGCGCATGTGAGTCAATGGGTCAGACTGGCTGTAGCTGGATGCCTGGTCCAGCTGGTATGGCTCTCCTTCGTCTCCGGAGTGAATTGGGTTCAGGCGCAAGAGCAAAAGACCACCAGAAAGACCTGCGGAAGCTGTCCGGAAGGGTACGCCACGACGGGCGTGACATCGGAGCCATCGATCTGCAAGGATGGCGACCCGACGCTCGTCCAATGTTCCCCGCTGGGTGCTAATCTGCTGGCCGTCTGTGGATCATGTCCAGAAGGATATCTCCAAATCGGAAACTCCTCCTTACCATCCCTTTGCGGAAACAAGGATGGCGGGCTCTTGACTCAGTGTCAGCTTCAGAACTTGGACAACACCATGCCCGACCCCACTCAAGGAGGAATACAATGCCCTCCGAACTGTGGCTCGACTGCAACACCTGGTCAAGGCGCCATCCCGCCTCCGCCAAAGTTCCGTCCTGCTCCGGAACAGAAGGAAAAGTGACAATGGTGGCGGTGATTGAGATGGGGCGCCGTCTCACGAGGTGAGTGATGCCCGATCGTGTCGTGACCGATCACATAACGGAAGATGAGCGAGGGCTTGAGGCGGCGCTGAGGCCGCACACGCTGGCCGAATACATCGGCCAGGACCGGATGAAAGAGTCGCTCCGGGTCTGCATGGACGCCGCGAAGCGTCGAGGCGAAGCCTTGGACCATGCCATTTTCTACGGCCCTCCGGGGCTCGGCAAGACTACGATCGCCCATATCATCGCGCGAGAGATGGGAGTCGCCATCCGTTCAACCTCCGGGCTCGTGCTCTCTCACGCGGGAGATCTCGCCGCCATTCTCACGAACCTGCAAGAGCATGATGTATTGTTTATCGACGAAATTCATCGATTGCCTGCTTCGGTAGAGGAAGCCCTCTACCCCGCCATGGAGGATTACCAACTGGATCTGGTTATCGGTCAAGGACCCGCCACCCGCACCGTCAAGCTCGACCTCCCGCGCTTTACCTTGGTCGGCGCCACAACACGGGCGGGAGCCCTCACCTCTCCATTGCGAGACCGGTTCGGTCTGGTGCACCGCCTGGAGTTTTATACGCCGGAGGACCTGGAAACTATTGTTCTCCGCTCCGCAAGTCTCTTAGGAGTGCCTATTGACCGGGACGGAGCCGCCGAGATCGCCGGCCGCGCCCGTGGAACTCCACGTATCGTGAATCGACTGATCAGGCGGGTTCGCGATTTTGCCCAGATCAAAGCTGAGGGCCGAATCACCCATCAGGTGGCTGAAGATGCCCTCAGGTGGGTGGGCATAGATGCCGCGGGATTCGATGAGATGGACCGGAAAATTCTTCTCACAATCATTGAAAAATTCGACGGAGGTCCGGTCGGAGTGGAGTCGCTGGCTGCAGCCGTTCAAGAAGATAGGGGCACGATCGAGGATGTCTACGAGCCCTATTTGATTCAGGCCGGTTATCTGGAACGGACCGGCCGGGGGCGCCAGACGACACGGTTAGCCTTCCAGCATTTTCAGGTTCGCAAAGATCTGCTCACCTAGGCGACGTCTGCAGCAATCCGCCGTCTCCTTCTAACTATCGCAACGAGTGGTGTGGTAATCCAAGTCCCTGAATCATCTGGTCAATCCTTGCAATAACTCTTCTCCTTCCTGTATCATTCTTCCCCTACCGCATAGGCGCCACCCCACGGAGACGGAGCCTGAGCAGGTGTCCCGGCGTGCGGCGCTGCGGAACATTCTTGACTGATGAGGATAGGTGTGTGAACCGTCAGGTCAGGCGATGACAACAACGCGAAATCTACAAGACTATCGCCAAGAGATCGATCGGATTGATGATGAAATCCTGAGGCTTCTGAACGAACGGTCGAACTCCGTCATTCAGATCGGAAAGCTGAAAAAACAAAAGGATGCCGAGGCCAATTTGCACACCGTCGCACGAGAAGCGGCCATCATTGATCGTCTCATGAAGCAGAACTCTGGCCCCTTTCCCAATGACGCCATCCGCCCGGTGTATCGCGAAATCATGTCGGCGTCCCTGTCTTTGGAAGGTCCCCAAAAGGTCGCCTATCTTGGGCCACGGG
>JBQTHT010000226.1:0-16922 GCA_052389595.1 Nitrospiraceae bacterium | reverse complement strand
GAACACCGGTATCCACCACCCAGCGATAGTCGCCATCCGCCCGCTTAAGACGGAATTCCATCGTAAAGGGCTCGTGGGTCTCAAAGGCCGACCGATACGTCTCAAAGCAGCGGGGCCGATCATGCGGATGGACGTCACTCATCCACCCCTCGCCTAACTCCTGATCCGCCTGTTGCCCGGTAAACTCCAGCCAGCGCTTATTCACAAACATGCACTGCCCATCCTGGTCCGCCATCCATACCATCACCGGCGCGGTGTCGGCCATCATGTGAAAGCGCGCTTCGCTCTCTCGAAGCGCCGCTTCGATCCGTTTGCGTTCGGTGATGTCACGGGCGATGAAGGACGCTCCAATGACGGCGCCTTCCGCATCCTTCACAGGCGAGATGGTCAGTGAGACGTCGATCCGACTTCCTTGCTTCCGGTGCTGCATCGTTTCCACATTGCGCACATGCTCGCCGCGGGCGATGCGATCCAAAAACATCGGAATCTCATCCTGCCGATCCTGGGGGCATAGCATGGAGATCGAGCGGCCCTGGGCTTCGTCCGACGGGTAGCCATAGATACGTTCAGCCCCGGCGTTCCAGTTGAGAATCATCCCGTTCAAGGTCATGCCTATGATCGCATCATCGGACGACTGCACGAGGGCTGCCAATTGAGACACGGCTTTTTTTCTCAGGCCCTTCAGTTTTCTATTGGCTTCTTCGAGTTCCACTGTCCGCTCCGCGATCTGCGTCTCGATTCTTTGATAGACCGAGCGAAGTTCGTCTTCGCCGTGCTGTCGACGAATGCACAGGATGGCCGTCGTCCATATCGCCAATACCGTGAACGCGCGGTTACAGATCGCGACCCATCCGGGCCCAATGAGAGGGGGGCGGAATACTTCGAGGACGGTGAGTAGCGACGTCAACGTTGCGACGAGCGGAATGACCCGCTGGTGAGATATCCATGAGGAGATCAGGACCGGCGCCACATAGAGCAGCGCCACGGTCAGGCCCAACGGCAACCACATGTCCACCGCGAAGATTCCGGCAATCAGCGCGACGATGATCCCCGACAGTGGAACAGCGGTCTTAGGAGTCATGAACGTGCTTCTTCCCATTATCCATAAGAAACAGCAAGACCTATGCCACTTACTTGCGGGATTGAGTTAGGGAAAAAGTACGAAGATGAACGTGGGTAAGGGAGTATGTGCAATGAGTACCGCTCATGACTAAGCTGTTGCTCAGTCCGTTTGCCCTATGCGGGTTCGTCGAACCTTTGGCATTGACCTCTCTATTCAAACGGAGTGGATGTGTCCACGCCCTTCTTCATCCTTTGCGCGGACTCGTATCTGCAATCCTTCACGCTCGTTCATGCTTGCACGTCAGTGAGTTTCACACTCGGGGGACTTTCCCGAACAGGAGAGATAAGCCTCGGAGATTCCCTAGCCTAGCAGGAGAAGCATGTGGGCCGGAGAGACTGTGCAGGTAGAAGCGTGTCTATTCGATTGTGAATTCATGCCGGCACAGGCAAGAGAGAGGTTCAGGTAAAACCTGCATGCACCGTCATGCACCAGGTTGGTCAAAAATGTGCTGCCGAGCTATCGTCCCTGAAACTTGCCTCGCATTTCCTTGATCATGTCTTCCAGCTCTGCTTCTGCACGGCTCCGTTCGCTGATCAGTTTATCGAGATTGTAAGGACGAGGTGGTGGAGACACTTGGGACGGGGAAGGCGCACGCGGGGTGGGAGAAGGCGGAGGCGGTCCGGTTATGACGGGGGCCGTCGGCTTTTCCTGTGGCATGCTTGAAATAGGCGCTGGTGGAAGAGTGGGAACATGACCAGTTGAGGGCATGTCAGGCCGACGCGGTGTCCCTCGGCCTCCCACTCCCTGTTCCTGCAGCCACTTTCTTGCCACGCTCGATTTCAGCGAAAAACTGATACTGATGATCGGCAGCCCGTCGGAGGCTACTCGAGCAATAGCAGTATTCACGCCTATCATATGGCCTTGCGTATCAAGGAGAGGCCCGCCGGAGTTTCCCCGATTCAGTCCGGTCTCGGTTTGAAAGACATGCTTGCCCTTCGTGCCGTTAAAATTTTCGAACTGCGCGCTGATGACTCCAGTGGTGAGTGTCCACAAGCCGCCTTGTTCGGGATGGCCTATTGCTACCACGCGATCGCCGATCACCGTGGATTCCGATTCACTGACATCCAGCACCGGTAATGGCGCGGGCGCCCCGTCCAACTTCAACAAAGCCAAATCCAGCGGTCGAGAAAAGGCGACGACTTTCGCCTTTACTCCACGAGCCAGATCCGTCTTGGACTCACCCGTCACCTGGTCGGGCTTGAGAAACACGGTCAGACGAGGAAACGGTTTTCCGGTTGATTCTTCAATCACGACATGAGCATTGGTCAGCACCAGACCATCCCGGTCGATAATAGAGCCGGTCCCGCCGCTGCCGCGCCGGCTCCCATCGCCATGCCCCATCACCATCACCACTGCCGGCGACGTCTGCTCATAAATCTGCCGGGGCGTCAGTTCTGACGACTGCGCCGGAAAGACCCAGCATCCCAGCACGATGAAGACAGTCAGGAGTTGCATGATGCCCATTCTCGCCTCCCTGGAGCAACGCTCCACTCGCCCCATCGGGGCTGCATCTCTGAGAATGTTCACTGTCCAGCCGTCATTATATGACGGAACGCGTTCGGACACTAGCGGTTGACTGTACCCAGCGGTTCTAGATGTATACCTGAGGAAGAGATAGAGGAGGAATGTTCTCCCAGACCGGCCGAGAGCGGTTCACTGTATCTCTCTCATCGTTTGGCTCTTTCAGATACCGGAAGCCGATGCGGAGTTGTGGCCGACTGATCTGCCGTTTCGTCCGAGGACCGGTCACGTCTCCGCGTGTCTATCAGCCGACCGTACTCCCGCTCCTGTTGCCGGACCATATGCCAGATGTCAAACTCCTGCCCCAGCAACATGTCACCCTGTCGCCCCATGTTCTTCGCTCTGGATGGATCCATCAACAATGTGAGCACGCGTTGAGACAGTCCGGTGACATCTCCGGGATCAACAAGAAATCCGTTGACGCCATCGTGGATGACTTCTTCGGCTCCATCCACGCGAGTGCCGACAACCGGCACTCCGCTCGCCATGGCCTCCAGATACGTGCGTGGCAAGCCCTCCCACCGGGAGGTCAACACGAATATATCGAGGCAGCGGAGAATCTCCGGCACATCGCGTCGCCAACCAATCAAACGGACCGACTGGGCCAGACCGCTGCGCGCCAGTTCCGTTTCCATCGTCAAGCGCAACGCCCCCTCGCCAACAAAAAGAAATCCGGCATCGGGCCGCTGTCGATGGACCATCGAGGCCATTCTGACGAAATCTAGAGGCGCCTTTTGCGGCTTCATCGGGGCGATCATGCCGACCAGCGGCCGGTCTGGATCGAACCCTAATTCCCGCTTCTTGACTCCAACGTCAACGCGAGTCTTACGAATAGCAGCCAGGTCTACACCACTCCGTATGACGGTACATCGGCCGGCTGAGAACAACCCTAATTGGACGCCTTGCTTCCGGTTTGCCTCGCATACGGCAACGAACCAGGTCGTGACTCGTGCGGCTAGCCGTTCCGCCGACAGAAGGACTCTGCGCTGCAATGGATGCTGCTCAGGCGTCACGCCAAAGCCGTGAATGGAATGCACGATAATGGGCACGCCCGCCCGCCACGCTGCCAGGCGCCCGAGAATCCCGGCCTTTGAACTATGGGTGTGAACGATCGTCGGCTTGAGGCGTTTGAGTAATGCCGTCAACTCCAGAAAGGCGCGTGTATCCTGGATCGGGTTGATTGAGCGAGTTAGCGAGGAGATCTGATGGAATTCTACGCCGGCTAGGGCTCGGGCTTCTGCATCAAGGAATCCTGATTCTCCGCTGAGAAGAACCGGACGGAACCGGACCCGATCCAGATGGGCGACGGTAAACAACGTATTCTGTTGAGCGCCTCCTAATTCGAGCTTCGTAATGATGTGGCAAACGGTCTCGGTGGCCATTGGTCTGAAGTCTCTTAGTTCATGGCTGCCGTCCGTAACGTTTCGGCCATCTGTTGGCCTTGGCCTATGGCATCCTCCATCGACGTATGTTCCCAGCGCCCATAGCGGCCGATGGAATGAATGCCCCGACGCTCCAACTCAGCGAGGATTTCCGGAAGGACCCGTGCCCGGTGTCTGTCGAACAGAACATAGGCATAGTGAATATCTTTGATGTCCGCCGTCACAATGTCATCGCCCTGCTTGAAAATGCCGGCCCGTTCCATGCCCTGTCTTACTTGATCGAGTAAGCGAGCCGGTGCCATCACGTCGGCCGGCCGGTGGGAAATCTCGACATACAGGGAGCTGCAGCCAGGCTTTCCCAGCTTCGGCGAGAAATTCATGGGAAAGCCGGCACGATAGAATGGATATTCCCGTTCGGGGAAATAGATCCAGTGCTTGTCGGAAATCCCTTCACGCGCGACGCCAAGGTTCACATTGTAAACCGACGCCCAACGCAGGCCGGCCGCAGCTTCTTTAATGGATCGAGGAAGATCCACACAACGGCGGACGAGCTCGGGAATTGGAATGGTAGACACAAGCCGGTCATACTCTTCCATCCTCATGCCTTGCCGTCCGTCTTGAAACACGGCTTGCCGACGAGCCGTGTCAATCTCGATGAGTTCCGTCCCATAGGTGACTTCTTCAACACCAGGCAGAAATGCTTCCGGTAGCCGGCTGATCCCCCCATTGGACGGATACAAGAAGGAGGGATTGTAGCCGAAGGCCTTGTCTTTAATGCCCAATGCGCCATTCACAACATCTTTCAGTTCCGGCTTAGGGACCAGCCAGGAGATCCAATCGGAGGTGAGTTCGTCTAGCGAGACCTGCCAGAGCTTCTCATTGAATGGCACCATGAAATGCTTCGCCATGCCTTCTCCGAGATTCTCCAAGATCCAGGCTTTGAAAGAACGTCCCTCGGGAGGCGTCGGCGGCGCTGGATTCGTCAAGGTGGCCATGAACCCGAGCAGACACTCTCGAACGACCTCGGCTGGGAGTCCGTACGTGTTCACTTGAAACGGATACTCCGTATAGGTGTCGTGTGAAAACACATAGGATCGCCGCGCGTGTTTTTGCAGAGATCCTGCGAGAAGTCGTTCGACCAACGCCTTGATTCCGGGCTGGCGAAAATGGAGGAGGTGCCCGGTGAAATCAAACGTAAAGCCGTCCTTCTGATAGGACCGACACAGCCCTCCCGCTTCCTTTTCCTTCTCGAACAACCGATACGGAAGCCCTGTGAGATGGTAGGCGGTGCTAAGACCGGCCAGACCCGCGCCGATGATGAGGATCATGGTGAAGTAGTCCGTTCTGCTTGACGCGTTGCAAGGCTACTGGAGGACAACCGTCCTGCTGTCATATCCACTCGCGCCAACAATACGGCTGCGCCAGCCAGCACCAGGAGAATAACGCCGCTCAAGATTAGAGCCACTTCCTGGCGTACCGACATGACCAACAGTCCTACTCCGCCCAACAGAGCTGAACCGATGTAGCTGATCGTAACCACTTGCGGTACTGCAAGCCCCCAATGCCGAAGCCGAAGCGCAAAATGGTCAGGGCTTCCGAGAAATACCGGTAAGCCTCTGAGAAACCGAATGTACATGACAAATAACGTATCGAAGATTGGCACTCCGAGAATTAAGACCGGAGTCACCAACGAAACGGAATGCTCTCCGGTATATTGACCGATCATGGAAAGGGCGCCCAGCATGAAGCCAACGAACATGGCGCCAGCATCACCCATATAAATTGTTGCAGGATGCCGGTTGTAGCGCAGGAAGCCAAGTAAACTGCCGATCAGGGCAACAAGCATGAAGGCAATCGTATGATCCTCGTTCACAAGAGCCACCACGCACAGGAATGCGGCACCGATCACGCCTACTCCAGCCGACAAGCCGTCCATAATATCGAGCAGGTTAAACGCGTTGATAATCCCCACCATCCACAGGATGGTCAGGACAAGAGCGAGCCAATCTGGAATCGCCGCGATCTCAATACGGATGCCGCTTTTGATGAGCACAAAAACGGCTAGCAATTGACCGGCCAGTTTTGTGGAAGGAGACAGCACACCGAAGTCATCGACCATCCCGAGCATCATGACAAGCGTGCCCGCCAGCGTGATTCCAAGGATGTCGTGGCGAAATTCAAACGTAAAGGCGATGCTCACCAGAAACGACAAGTAGATCGCCAACCCTCCTAGATAGGGCACCGGCTCACGCTGATGTTTCAGGCGTCCATCCGGGCAATCGACGATGCCATACTTGAGCGCCGCTCGACGAGCCAATGGCATACCATAAAGGGAAAGCGTCAACGCCAGACAGAAGGCTAATACCAGAAGAAGCCAATACATGGGAATTATCCTCTACTCAAAGACCCTATCGGACAGGAGTTGCCTGACATCCTTGACGAGCTAGTTGATAAACTCGATCCAAATATGTTTGATATTGTTCTTCTGAGTGCCTCGCGAGTACGCGCTGTCTCGCCATCGCTCCCATCTGGCGGCATCGCTCAGGATTTTTCAGCAGTTCGGTCACCGCACCACCGATTTGCACCGGATCAGGCTTCACCCGTATCCCGGTGCTCTCGTCCACAAGTTGGCCAGTCAATCCAACATCTGTGGCTACAGTCGCCATTTCACAAGCCATCGCTTCCAGTAGACTTTGAGATGGATAATTGTCTTGTCTCTGGAGAGAGACAAATACTGTGGCCTTTGCCAGTCGCGGAGCTAAGTCGGTCTCGAAGCCGGTTGTGATGACAGCATCCAACCCCAATCGATTAATGCATGCCCGGATCTGTGGCATGAGCGGGCCCTGTCCAAAAATAAAGAAGCGAGATTCCGGCACCGCGTCCCGTATGGCTGGGACAGCCTCTATGAACATGAGAGGATTTTTTTCTTCGATCAAACGACCAGCAAAGATTACCCAGAGTTCTTTCTTGCGGTCAGGCCGAAATCGGGTGGCATCGACTACGCTGCCGGGGGACACCATGATTTTGGAACGATCAATTCCGCAACGGATCAATCCATCTCGAATGGCATCGGTGAGAGCATCGATCACCGATGCCCGCTTGAGCGCGAACTGATATAACCACAGCCCTACACGATTCCCCACAAGATTGGCCAGGTTTGGATCGGTCACAGAGACGATGTATCGGTGTCCCGGTCGTGCCAAAACTAAGGGCAATGCGAGGTACGTTCCTCCCAAGACGAGATGAAAGAGAACCGGCCTGACCAGGCAGTATCGTCCCCACAGCCATAGCGCCATCAACAAATAGTCCAGTTTGCGAACCCATAAGGCAACCATCTGGTTGAGCGCCTCGATTCCACGTGCCACACAGGCGAAGGGCTCACGAAACACTAAGACACCGGCCTGGTATCCAGAGACAATCCCGGCAACCCTCAGCTTCGCCCAAAGGCCCTCGTTCACGATCAGGCGTACATTCGACTGCTCACGAACCATGCGCGCAAAGAGCCGTCCTAGCCGCCGTTCAGCGCCTCCAATACCGGAGTTGTTGATCAGGACGAGAATGTGCTGCATGGGGCCCCATCAAGAAAGCGTCGACTCCAGAGCTCTAAGTTCAGCCAGCGCCAAATTGTGGAGCTGATATCTTGTCGGCCGGCCAGGTGGGCTTCGAATTCTTTCTTGGCCGCCCCCACATTCACATACCCTCGTGTTCTGGTTCTCTGGTCGTGAAGCATATCGCGTACCATCTCGCGGAGGACCGTCTTAAACCACGAGGCTTCCGGGGTGACAAATCCCATTTTGTCTGCTCGTAGGCGTACCGACTCTGGCAATATCCCTCGCATGCTCTCTCGCAGAATCACCTTCGTCCATCCATCCCGAAGCTTGCATTCATTGGGTAGGGGTAGGAGAAACTCAACCAATCGATGATCCAGAAAAGGCAGGCGTGTTTCAATGCCGAACGCCATCGCATTCCGATCCTCGCAATGGAGCAGGGCCCTGAGGCCGTTATATTTGATCAATCGCTCTTGCATGGCTTGGACGTGGGACGGATACGACGATTCAGTTTCCAATCGGCTTCTCCCTTGACACTGAAATTCACGATCAATCCACCTGGCGCTTCCCGTCAATCGCGTTCGAGTTGCCTGGACGAAGTTCCGCGGGAGCAACGCCCGCGCGAGGTTCGCATAGATGTACCGCGGCAGTGTTCCATGAAGACGACGATAGGCGCGTAATTCCTCTCGTAGAACCCCCCATCGTCCCTGCTGAATCAAATCAGCGAACAACGGTCCAAAAAATCCATGGTAGCCTGCGAGCAATTCATCGGCCCCCTGCCCATCGAGGAGCACCTTCATGCCATGGTCTGCAGCCAGCCGCATCACCATCCATTGTGCAAATACGCTTGTGGACCCGAATGGTTCTTCCTGATTCCACACTAGTTTGTCGAGATTGGCAGCAAGTTCCTTCGGGTCAGGGAACGTGTAGTACGCTTGGATGCCTGCATGCTCGACCACATCGCGGCTGTACCGGCGTTCATCGTACTGAGCTTCTTCAAAACATGAGGAAAAAGCTTTCTGCCGAGCGTCCAGGAGATGACTGGCTGGATGAGCGGACAGCAGGCTGCTGGCAACACACACGATTGAGGAGGAGTCCAGACCGCCGCTCAGACAACTTCCGATCGGGACATCGCTCCGCAGGCGAAGGCGGACTGAGTCGCGAAAGAGGTGTTCGAACGATTCAACGAGTTGCTCCGGCTTGCGCGCGAGACTGCTATCAGGATTCGGAAGCTCCCAGTAACGTGTCCTTGTCAACCGATTGTCCTGTACCGTCAAATAGTGCGCGGGTAAAAGCTGCTGGATCTCGGCAAGAAAAGTGTTTTCTGAGTAATCCAAGGCGGCGCTGTCGAGATAGGCATAAATTGCTTGGGAGTTGGGTTCGACTCGTCGAAGGAGGGGCAGCAGTCCCTTGATTTCCGATGCAAAGGCGAAACACTTTCCATCCCACAAGTAATAAAATGGCTTTTCTCCAAAACGGTCTCGCGCACAAAACAACTGGTGAACTACTCCATCCCACAGCGCGAAGGCGAACATGCCGTTGAACCGCTCCAGGCATTGAGGTCCCCAGGTTTTGTAAGCGTTAAGAAGGACCTCGGTATCCGACTCGGATCGAAACTCACACCCCCTGCCACGTAATTCGTCCCGCAATTCTCTGTAGTTGTAGATCTCCCCGTTGTATACGACCCAGTAGCGACCGTCTTCGGTTGCCATCGGCTGTCGTCCCCGCTCCGATAGATCAAGAATGGCTAATCGACGATGGCCGAACCCAATGGTGTACCGGTCGGATGTTCCGATGCCATCAAACGGGGCAAGAGTCCTCGACAGTTGAGGCCTCACTTCTCCTGATGGGTCAAGGAGAACGTATCCTTCTCCATCGGGTCCCCGATGGCTCTGGACTTCCGTCATCCTGCAGATAATGGCCGGGGCCACCCGTTCCCCGGTACAATTGTAGAGCCCGGCGATTGCGCACATAGACCTACATTACCCCACAGCCAACGCATGGTACGCTTTCAACAACGCATTGCCTTCATGTTCCCAATTATAGACGGTCTGGGCAGCGAGCCTGGCGTTCCGCTTCATCTGTGTGAGCATGTTGTCGTTCCCCGCAATCTCATTGATCGCCCGGGCGATATCGCGTGGGTCGAGCGGATCGCACAGTTCACCGACTTGATGTCCAAGGATGATCCTGCGCAGTTCAGGAAGGTCACTTCCGACCACCGCCAATCCTGCCATCATGTATTCAAATAGTTTGTTCGGCGAGGAAAACTGATGATTGAGACAGACCGGTAAATAGGGAATGACGCCGATGTCCGCCTCCGCTGCAGCTTCAACCAAGTCGGCGGGCGAGACGGGCTCGGCAAAACTCACTCTGCTTCGCAGCACTAACCTTTCCACCAAAGCACGCAGGGATGCTTCTAAATAGCCCGACCCTCTGAGGATAATTCTAGAGTGGCGCAGATACTGGGCGCTCTCGATCAACTGTTCCAACCCTCGGTCAGAGAGGAAAAATCCGTGATAGAGAACCGCCACTTCTTTCGTCCGAGCCGGCAAGGGATTACGAAGGGCCTGGAAATGGGGTACATTTTTCAGTGTGATCACCTCGCCAAGGTTGTATTGCTGGGCGAGCCACTGGCCGAGCGGATCGGACACCGTCAGGCGCAGGTCCACGCGCTTGATCAACCACCGCTCTAATGTGGAGAGCGCGCGTTTCCATAGTTCGGTCCTCCTGCCGCCCTCATACTGTTCGGTGAACAGTTCATGGAAATCATAGACCAATTTCGCTCGAGTCCAGAGTTTCGCCACCCAGCCCGCCAGCAACGTATCGAGGTCATGGCAGTGATAGATCGCAGCTCGTTCCCTCAGAGCCACTCGGGCCAGCGCTACATTCAGCCAGACGATAGTGGCCAGATTGAGAAGATCCGCCCAAATCCGCCCCCCCAAGGCATTGCCTTGCTGACGGTCACTCGCCGATTCTTGAGCCTGTCGATCCACAGACGGTTTCAGCTGCCCATCCGTCGCGGGGGACGACGATGGACTGACACCCGCTCTTTTTGCTCGCAATAGGCCTAGCAAGCGCCGCAACACCAGTCTTGGATGTGTTACGCGAATCACGCGACATTCATCGAGCCATTCTTCTTCCGCTTCCGTCGAGATCCGCAAGCCCACCACCACCACACAGTACCCTGCCTTGCGTAAAGTGGCCGCCTCGCGTCTGACACGTGGGTCGTTCGTCGCAGGATTAGTGACCAGCATGCAGATCGTATTTGTCATATCGGGACTCAGTGTCGTTCAACCTCTTAACCGACCAGAATTCCAATTCGTGATGATATGTTCCCTTCGATGACCTGCTACCGACCCAGGACTCCAGCTGGGAGAGACCGGTAAAATCGCTCCCAAAGGCTTTCCGGCAGAGAACGAACTAACGTACTCAAGGTTTCGAATGTATGCGTGCCATACGGTCCGATCTGAAAGGCGAGCCGCTTCGAGGCTATGAAGGGGTACAGAACCTGACGACCGATGGCCGAATGATCCCACACAACCCATTGAGGACGCTCGATGTCCGACAATGCATTTACACGATCTTCTCTGTGAAGCTGCACAGACCCTACGCCTGAACGTGTGATAAACACTAATGCCTCCGACGCTCGATCGTACGACACGTCCACATGCACTTCAGGTTCAATTGATAGAGTTCCGACCTGGACCTCTTGGAGAAGTCTGAAGGCGAGGAGATCACCTAGCAATCGATACGCACTGACGTGATCTCTCAATGTTCTGGTCGAGAGGAAATGGATCAGCATATCTCGGGTAAGCGTACTTCCCAAAATAAGATTCACTGTAACAATGGCTTTGGCTAGACAGACGACTGGATGACGAAGAACCCACCAATGAGCTGAGGATTGGACCAACTGACGCGTCAGTCTGTAGTAGAGTACACGCGCCTGTTCTGACAGCTTGCCGACTGCACGAATGACTCTCCAGGGCAGGCGTGATCTGGTAGGTTCAGATACATGGTAGGCTATCACTCGAGACGCCAATTGTTCCTCGATTGCCTCGTCGATATCTGCAGCAACGCGCTTGTAACTGTACCGTTCTTGCCCACACACTTCTTCATAGGCAGACTCTGCCATCGCCTCGACAGCTCGTCTATCTCGAAGCTGATCGAAGACATTGCTCAAATTGGAACAATCTCGCTTTAAAGAAATATAATGACGGCCTGGTTCGAGGATACCGTTGTAATGACCCTCGACTAAGATTTGACAGGTTTTTGTGAGGATCGCCTCGAAATGCCGCGGACTGATTGCAAGAAATTGGTAATCATCCCAACCTGGGGGCATGGCTTGGCTGACTTCTCCAAAAGAAAGATAGGGTTTTGACCCAAAGAGTGCCTGAACCTTGGCTCTCACTTCTCCGCGACGATCCAGTACACTCGATCCGCTCTCACAGCCAATCACCGCACGTCCCGATGCCAAGAAATCCAGCCACTGTGGTCCAAGAATCGTGTCTTCGATGGCCGTGGAAATGTTGCAGCGAATCCCTTGTCTCGTCGCCTCCTGCGCTACGGCATCAGCGATGCGATGTTTGAGCTGTCCTTGGCTTCCGAACCAATACGGCAAGTGGGACGCCCGATAGACAAGGTCCCATGTACGCTCCTGATGAGGCTTCAGGTCAGCACGCATCCGTTCAACATCGCCATCATCGACGTAACCTGTGAGGCATTTGTGGAAGGACGCCCTCTGGAGCATGATGGGGTAAAACATCTTGCGATGCATCTCATCGAAATTGCTGAACACGATCGAAACATTCAATTCGTATAGCCACTCGTCCAACACCCAGGCATGATCATACTCATCCTGTGGTATGGCGAGCTTGACAGAGTCAAGGTCGGCCACCCATCGAAGCTTCCTCTTCCACTCACAAAAGAGATGACTCCAACGCAAACAGAGGAGCGTGGTGTGCAAGATGACTGCGTCGAATTGGCAATGCCGCAACCAGCTTGGGGCCCCATGAATTGTGTTGTAGTAGAGGATTTGGTGATGGTAGCGACTCCAGTCCATCACATGAAGATGCCGGTGGACGGCAACTCGAAGCTCCTTTGGATCAGGATGCCAATACAAAACTAAGATGCGCTTTCTACCGTTACGCATACCTACGGGCAAGCCCAACACCGTCTGAGCTCGCGGCATCCTCTTTCTGGAAGTACAGACGTCGAATGGCATCCCGGTATTCGACCGACTGCACTTCCCAGTGAAACTCTGACTGGGATGCCTCAAAGGCGTTCTGTTTCATCTCTTTAAGCCCATCTGAATCGCGCACAAAATGGGATACCGCCTCAACGAAACTTTGTGGCTTTGTGGCGTCATACACCATTCCGCACTTGTATCGAGTGATCACATCAGACACAAAATCCAAGTTATTACTCAACACCGCCAATCCCGCCTGCATATACTGAGACAACTTATTGGGACAGCAAAACTTATGAATGAGGCTCATCTTCCGGTATGGGATGACACCGACATCGGCGAATGTCGCGGCTTCTACCAATTCTTCTTCCTTGACAGCTGGCAAAATAACTATGCTCCCTGCATTTATCATTCTATGAAACTTGCTCTGTAACTCGAACAGATATTCGTTTTGCGGGCAACGTACGTAAAACACTGCGTCAAGGTCTTGGATCAAACTCCAGGCCTCGAACAGCTCTTCGATCCCGCGTCGAGGAGAAACACGCCCTTGTAGGAGAAACTTCACAGGTTTGTAAGATATGGTCTTTCTCGGCTGAGATGCCAAGTCCCCCACAGGCTCTGCATTTGGAGCAGACACCACATGAGGAAGGCTGTACAAGCGTTCAAGGTGCCGGGCAAGAGGAGGGCTGACAGTCACGACCACATCCGCATGTCTTAGCAACCTGCCTTCAATCGACATTGTGAGTCGCTTTTCCCATTCTTGAGCGATCAGATCAGCTTCCGGCCAAAACTCATGGGAGTCATAGATGATCGAACACCTAAACACCTTCTTGAGCATCGCTCCTGCGGCGAGTGCAAAAATATCGTGGCAGATGATGACTCGCGGGGAAATTGAGGCTGCTCTCCCTCGGCGGTATAGCGCGCTCACGATAAGACCGTAAGAAGCCAAATTCGAGAGGAATCGACATACTGCGCCTATTTGATGATCGGCTGTTATGAGCACCGTGCTGAACGGATTTCGTTTCCGGAGGCGGGGTTCGAGAGAATTTTCTAATTCAATAGACGTGCCAGGATCGTCCGGATGGGAGTTTCCTGTGATGCTTTCCCGCTTGATATATCTACGAATCGTGCCTCCAACATGAAAGACACTGGCCATCAAGAACAACCACTTTGCACCTATTGAGGCAAATTCAAAAATATTGATTCTTTCGACATAGACCCTGCCATCATATTCACGACATGGTTTGTCCCTCAGCGCACTTTGCTCGTTAAGCGACAGGGCCCCAATCACATCAGTGGGACCAATCTCTAGACAGAGCTGCTTGACCCATTTTATTCTAGGATCGGCTTCTGGCTCATGGGGAACCAGCATCAGGATGCGAGCAAGCTTATCCTCTGTTGATCTGTTGTTTGCTTCTAACTCCACAGTTCTTTTCTCAGATATATTCGAGGGCGTCAGCTTGGTCATTATCGCCACTACACAGCACCAACTTGACTAGCGAAGGGAAGGACGGCCCTGGGTGGTGTAAGCCGTCGTGCAGTCACCGACCGATCATGTGGAGAATCCAACGCCGTAGCTCGATGACCAACCACACACCAGGCAGAGACAGGATGCGGCATTGCCATCTGCGAAGTTCCTCAACCTCCCTCTGCAGGTGAGCATGAAGATTTTGCAGTTCTGCGTATTGCTGCTCAACACGAGAATAGTAGATCGCTGTCTGGATCCTCTGGGATAGAGCGTCGACCTCCTCTGATTCTAAAACTGATCGTCGAGCGAGAGTTTGGTCCTCCTCTCTCGTCTTCCCCCAGGCGTACAGTTTGTAGACCCCTCCAATACCAGCGTGATACCCTCGATAAAGGGGATACCCTCTCGCATCGAAGGTGAGACTTCTCAAAAAGTCCCTGTGCACCTCAGCCAATCGCTCATCAGATTGTGCCGACGTAAAACTCCGATTGATTATCTGCATCTCGGTTTCTGACAAATAACCCCCCCGCATAGGCGACTACAAAACCGATCCTTTCGCATATTCGGCTAAAGTCTTCGCTCACATAACATCGCGCCACTGGACATGTTACACCGTCGACGTTCTTAGAGAACGCGGTAGCGGTATCTAGGCCAGAAAACGCCTTTTCGACAACGAGTTTTTCGTATGCCGTGTAGAGATGAAACCACACACTATTTCTGTTGTATACCATGATAACCGCGCGACCAGTAGGCTTGAGCACTCTAAAGAATTCCCGCAATACCCTCTCCGGGTACGTGACATGTTGGAGAACACCTTGGCAGTTGATGAAATCCACAGAATTATCAGCCAGATTAATAATGGGGGTGGCATCGGATAGGAGCACCAACTCGACTCGGTTGCTAGAAACTTCGTGCAACTTTAAGCGCTGCACTGCTAGACGCAATGCAGCCTCGGAGACGTCCATACCAATGATCTTTTGAGCTTGAGTGTAGAGAGCAAACCCAATCAAATCGTGCCCAGGCCCACAGCCATAGTCCAAAATAACTTCGTCTTGATGATCCCCGTAAAGGCCGGACAATTCCCTGAAGAGGGGGTATGCCTTGAATCGAACCCCCAAGTAATCTTCAGACTCTTGCGCAGACGCAAACCGTTTGGGACAAACCACATGTTCTGCCCAGTATTGATCCACAACCGTAGCTCGGCCTGCGGGGAAGCTCATATTACGTGAGCACTCGATCGCTGGCTTAAACCAGGAATCGGGCGGTGTCTCCTATCGAGGACAAAGAGAAACGGAACCGAAAGAGGCCCTCGCCGAAATATAGCTATCCGGTTAGTTCTATTGGACTGTAACCGGCTAGTGAACAAAACTGGCCAGCAGAACAGACATCATAGCCGTGCTCCAAAATACCCTTTGCAGCGACGGAAGAAACTTAACCCGATGATGCCAGCCACCAGAGTCACGATCGCTACGTACCCGAAACCAACTAAGTCCGGTGCTTGGTGCCGAATCAAAGCCTGGCGATATCCTTCAGTGATGATGTAGAACGGATTCCACAAGGAAATTGTCTTCATGATATCTGGCATGCTTTCCCATGGGTACACAATTGGAGTTGCGAACAAGATCATCATTAATATGTTCGGTAGCACGAATTGGAAATCGCGAACAAAGACCGTGAGAGCGGACGCAATAAATCCTACTCCCACAATCAATCCGAACTGCAATACGACCACTGCTAACGCAAAAACGGCATGCCACGAAATCGTATTCCCATCCGCGATGAGCAACACAGCGAGGACCACGAGACTCACCGTGAGGGGGATAAGACCTATGAGTGAAGCTGTAAAGGGCAAAATCTCTGTCTTCAACGGCATGTTCTTGACAAGCCCCGCATTGCCTATTACAGAAACCGACGCTGCGGTGATCGCTTCCGATGTCGCCAGCCATGGGCCGTAGCCGCCGACTAGCCAGATGGTATAGGACAAGGTCGATTCCGAACCGATCACGGTGGCTTTGAAGATACGTCCGAAGACAAATACAAACACCATCAACAGAAGTAACGGATTGGCAACTGCCCAGAGACCTCCTAACCTTGAACCAAGGTACTTGTCTTTGAGATGCATGCACCAAAAAACCCACGCTAGTTTGATATCTTGGCGATCAAATCCCACTATTGCCATAGACGTTGTTCACCCTATTCGAGCGACACATACTGTCGAGGGGTACAGGAGAACAGGCTGCCCTCCGGTAGGGACTGCCTTGGCCACAACCCTAAACGGCTGCGAGCGCACAGCCAGAACAGTGTCGTGCTCTAACAATTCGATCACAGCACGGTATAGCCCAGGACCAAGGACAACTGGCCGCATCATAATAGCGAAGTCTAGTTCTCTTCCGTCCGCCATGTCCTGGACGAAAGAGGTCAGTTCTCTGGTCTCATCGACCACCATCCATCCATCCAGTCTAAGAATTTGAAGATGTACGCGCAGTGCCCTTCTCTCCCCTCCAGTCTGAAGGCCCACATGCAGCGCTGCAGTTTCACCGGCCAGCACGATGGATGAATCACTAAACTCCTCGGGCATGAAAACGTGCAGGTGAGAGATTGCTATGCCGGGCCTCAAGGATCGCGCTTCGAAGGCGATCTGCCACCGCTCCGACAGGACGGCTTCCTCCCGCATACGTACTGAGTCCCGATAGGCACG
>JBQTHT010000225.1:0-3612 GCA_052389595.1 Nitrospiraceae bacterium | reverse complement strand
GATCGGTCTTCGCCCATTCACAGCGGGATGGCATATATGGAAGCCTAAAGAAGAAACGAGCGGAATGTGTTTACGCGAGACTCACGTCGATTTCAAGATGGCACGGCCTTAGCTGAAAGAGTACAATGAAACAGTCACGCACGGTCTGTAAGGATCTCATCTGATATGGACTACTTCATGATGGACTCAGGAGAGCGAAGCACCACCACCTTCAGAAGGAGGAACGACCATGGGCTCCAAAATTGAGGTCGGTCCCATTGTGAAAGTGAAAAAACCCGACAAGGAGTGGCAGTCGATCTTGACGCCGGAACAGTATCAAATTCTGCGGCGCGAAGGGACGGAGCGGCCCTTCACGAACGCGCTGCATGATAATAAGAAAGCCGGCACGTACCAATGCGCCGGGTGCGAACTACCGCTTTTCTCATCAGAGCATAAGTTCGACAGCGGCACCGGCTGGCCAAGCTTTTGGCAGCCCATCGCTCCTCAGGTGATCGAAACCAGCACCGACTTCAAGCTCATTTTGCCGCGCACCGAAGTGCACTGCGCCCGCTGCGAAGGTCATCTGGGTCATGTCTTCAAAGACGGACCACCACCCAGTGGCTTGCGCTATTGTATGAATTCGGCGTCGCTGAAATTTCTGCCGGCTTGAAACGGTACTGGCAAAAATCGAAGCCGAAAGAGGGAGCGTACTATCAATCGCCATCCGGCATGCTTGTTACTGAACCAGAACCCACAGCGTCTTGACCAACCAGAGCACCGCGAGGATTCCGCCGATCAGAATCACCACTGTCGCCGCTAGAATTCCGATCACAAATGCCCAATCGGCGGAAGTGGCCGCCGGCGCTTTGGCGGAAGTGACACGTTGAAGCAGCTTGGCATTGCGGGCATTGCTTCGGAACCAAACAGAAAACAAGTCTCCCAATCCAGGGATCGCGCCGATCACGCCGTTGACCAACAGATTCAGGCTCATTCGGGCCAACAGAATTTTCGGGGCTCCCAACCGCGTGGCCAAGATCAGGATCATCGAACCCATCAAACCGGCAATGCCGTCTCCAATTCCCGGAATGAGCCCCAGGAGGGGATCGAGGCCGATGGTCATGCTGGTGCCAGGAATCGGAATCGCGCGGTCCAGGATCTTGGCTAACAGATCAGCCAGTGCCTGAAGCCGTGCCCGCTCTTCAGACGGCGGATCGTTTAAATGTAAAGCAGTCATGATCCACCGTTATCATACTCGAGGTCGGACGATGTTGTTTAGCTCTAGCTGGATTTTCCGATCGTCGGCCGTGGCCTGCTTGATCGGCATATGTCTGATCATGGCATCTTGCGAGGATCAGCGGGCAGATAGGGCATATCTTCGTGGAGACTACGACAGCAGCGTCGCGAACCTTCGCGATCTGGCCAATGCGGGAGAGGCCCGGGCGCAATACAATCTCGGCCTCATGTACGCGAGCGGGCAAGGAGTGAGGCAGGATTATGTGACGGCCTATTTTGGATCAGCCTTGCGGCAGGTCGGGGGAACCGAAATGCACTGGATGCCAGGGATGTGCTTTCAGAGAATATGACGGTGGAACAGGTAAATCAGGCAAAACTGTTGGTCTCCCGTCGGCAGGAGGAGGACGAAAAAGCCGCCCACACTTGTGTGATGTGTAACCTCTTCAAAGGAAAGCCCGCCCCTTGGTCTAGAAACGCAACCCAATCCCGCCCGATACGAGGTGTGTGCGATAGTTTAAGCTGAACGCCGGGCCGTTGGCTCCGTTGGGTAATTCACTCTGCCAGTTGTAATTTGCGCCGAAGTACTTGTACTCACTGAAGAGAAACCACCGGTCACCCACATTGGCCCGCACACCGCCGATCAGTTGAAACGCAAATGCGGCGTCTCCCGCGTTTTCGTTCACGTTTCCCAACTGGCTATGCTGAATATTGAGGTCTCGTGCGAATCCTCCGGAGAGGCCGACTCCCGCTCCCACATACGGCTGAATGATCTCGCCGGGATAGCGGAATAGAATATTGACCATCGTATTGAACACATTGAGTGTGGCGCGCGCGCTTCGTGTCACACCGCCGACCGTCGATTGAAGAGCATTCACATCTCCATTGATCCCATAAAACTCACCTTCGAGACCGACGTAGCCTCCCCAGGCAGCGGGGAACGCTCCGGCCTTGATGCCGGCGCCCAATCCGCCTCCGACAGTGGCGCCGGGGAACGCATCCCCTTCCAATTTGAGGGGGCGATTCACGGGGTTGCTTCCAATGACGGAAAGGCTAAGATACACCTCGGTCGTGCCGGATGATGTCTGAGGCGTGGTTTCCGGGGAGGTCGATTTGGATGAGTCCTGCGCGGTGGTCGGACCCTGTTCGTTTTCTGCGCCGATGCCGGTAAGCGGCAGGAATATGAGCAGACCCAGAATCATCGGTACCATCGTGATCCATCGCCCGATTCGCTCCACATAAAGAGAGCGTTGTTTGTCTTCCCTGATCATGGGAACTACCTCCTCGATTAGAACCATACTCTCCTAAGTCACGTTCATGCCTGTGGACCCAGGAGCGATCATCCTCAGGCTTTCTCTTACGTAGGTATCACGGGAAGGCCCAAGCACAAAGGAGTTTCGGCCTTTTTACGAGCCTCTGAAATAGATTGGGGACGTGAAAGGGTTCTCTCTTTGACGACGGAAGGCTGAAGATCGATCATGGACCACGGCAGCGTGGGCGATTCCGAATAGCTCAAGATCAAGGAGGCGATGTCGGCGGTATTTCTACCGTTCACTTTGGGAGATTCTCAATGGTCGCCGCTCACCCCTCCGGCGTTTCAGCTGCGCACAGTACCAGGCGTATAAAAGGATCAGAAGCGTGGCATTAGGAATGACGATGGAAGGAGTCATCCACTGCCGGCCGTTGAACTTCCAATCTGAAAGGGGCCATAGAAAAGGAGTGGGGAAAAATGCGAATGAATGCAATGGAATATCCATAAGCACATGGAGGCCCCATGCAGACAGCTCCCAGACCGGCCATTTCACCAGGGCCCATACCAGGAGGAACAGGATGAGAAACACGACTAAGCTGTGCGTGACGTTGTAGAGATGATGGACGTACTGAGGAATCGACGATTCAGGGGGCGACCCATGACTGAAATCAGGCTGCTCCGCCAGTCCAAGCATGGCCGCCATGGTCAGGATGCCGAACGAAAAGACATCCGGCGCCATGCCGGCAATCTTCGACGATCCTGTCGGTGCCGACCGTCCGGTAGCTTCGGCCGTAAAAGGTCCACGCGCTACAAAACGAGCAATCCCATGGGCACCCGCGCGTAAACTCGATCGAAGCGCAGGGGTCTAGTCCGCCGATAAAATACTTGCGCCGATGGCGAAGCAGATCCCGGGCTGGCCGCACGTCATCGAGGTTCTTGAACAAACGAGGAGACGGCCCTTCTCCTTCGAGGGTAACGACACCAGGTACCTTCAACAGGGCGTTGCGATCGTATTCAACGGCGAGCAGCAGCTTCACTATCGCGGCCTCCCCTTCGCCCTTGAGGATACAATCAACGGCGCCATCACCATGGCGGAGTAATTCCGAGGCAATGAATGATGCGCTGTGTCCTCCGACGAAGACGAAGCTGGA
>JBQTHT010000224.1:0-9223 GCA_052389595.1 Nitrospiraceae bacterium | reverse complement strand
GTGATACACCTCGCTGGTAGCAGTGGGCGGCACAAACACTGTGACGCCCATCATAAGGACCGCACAATTGCCCTGTCCTATGTATCTGCGGATTTTTTCGGCTCGCCTGTATGGAGTCGATGTGTTCTTCATGGCTGCCTCCCATACATCCAGATCGGAACTCACGATCACGACCGACGCGGATGAGAGGATCACCTTTCGTGCCATCTTATGGGAGAGAACAAGAATGATCACCGCTGAAAAAGCGCTGACTTGGGAGAATGCACTACCCCTTCTTTTGAAGGATGGCGATGGCAGACTATTCCGATTTTTGTCTTCCGGCGGTAGCAAATTTGGGAAGCGGTCTGTTTTGGACAAGTTCCACTCTAATTCCCAAGCTATAGACACCATTGTATTTACAGAGGAAATTTGTCCATACATCTACCTCGGGGGGATGGCTCGTATACGTGGCTAGGGAAACCTAGGTGAGTCATCTTAAACTGAGGAGGGCGTATGCAATACACCAGTGACCAGACAATCAAGGCGGCCCTTGCAGGGCTTGGAGCGGCTGCGTTCCTATCATTTAGCGCCTGTGGCAGCATGGAGTCGACACCGGGTACCGCGCCGATAATGATGGCGAAGCCGGCGGTACCCAAAGATGGCGAGATCCAAGTGGGCATGGAGTATAAGAACTGGCCGAGGTTCTTGACCGGGATCGATAAGGAGCAGGTCAAGCAGGTGCGCGATATCTACATCAATTCAGCCGGGGCGCGAACCATGGCTGGAAGAGATTTTCCCAATGGCACCATGATGGCCATGGAGATCTACAAGGCCAAAGAGAATGCGGATGGCAGCCTTGTCAAAGGTGAGGACGGCAAGCTGGTGAAGGGAGACCTGGCCAAAGTCTTCATCATGGCTAAAGGTGAGGGATGGGGCCAAACGGTCCCTGACAATCTTAAGAATGGAGCCTGGGTCTACTCTGCAATCGGCCCGGACGGAAAGCCGCTCGCCGAAGACTTCGCTAAATGCCGCGCCTGTCACGTCCCGCTGGCTCAAAAGGATTTCGTGCATCGCTATGACGAATACTTTGAGAAGCGGGGACAGATGTAACCAGACGAGGGTCTGCTGCGCCTCGTCGGAGCGTTTGCGGACGAGGCGCGGCCATCCCATATGGCCCCTATGATTTGATCACAGATCCACTGCATTCCTCATCCCGGCTGGTTGGCTTGCCCGCCTGTCTATTATGATCACACTCATCACCTACGTCGGTTAATGCTCTGACGGCTATGGACTAGTGACTGATTCTCATGATCCTTACCCTCCGATCTCATTAACCTCCCAAAGCCTGGGATTCCAACCTATTAACCAGGTGGCTTATCCCCGCGAAAGCAGGATAGATTGTAAGAGGCCCTTCCGTGTACCGTGCAAGCAGGCGACAACCGATCGCGATCAACAACTGACACAACAACGATCTGAAGAACAACATAACAAGAGGTGTCCTATGCGGCCAATTCACCTTTCTCTGTGCGTGATAGCAGCCGTGACAACCGCATCTGTTCCCGCCCTTTCAAGTGTTCCTGATCCCACTGATACTCCGGACATGTGGGAGTGTCCTCAACCGGATGGAGTGTCCGTCTACACCAACCGCGAGCGATCAGGCTGTCACGCGATGACACTCAAGCCACTGTCGACCGTTCCTGATCTACCCAGTCAGCCGTACCTGGTGGAGCCCGCTACCCAACGTTTTGATCTTCTACCCCAACCCGATGGGAATGCCACTACGACCTCACCGGGGTCGTTACGGAATGTGCCTGAGTGGGCAAAGGATTGGTATGCCAGCAACACGTCGCCGTATTACGGCCGAGCAGAGGTCTGTGCGATGTATTCGGAGTGGATCCGACTTAATGAACGAAGTCGAGGCGGAATATTTTTTGGGACAGATTCTTCTTACGGCAGCGATCCTTCCGGACGCAATCTGAGCTCACCAAGCTATTCATTTTACGATAATGCCAGGTGGGTCACGTTATCGAGAATGTTCGGGAATGGGTTTGTCCCTGTCGGCTGTCCATAAGGCGTTCGGCGAAATGAGCACTGAACTTCGGCGGCGACAGACGCTCACCTTCCTTCGTCTGTCGCCGCTGGAAACCACGCTAAGGGGCAATCTGATTCGTGACTTGGGAGATGTCTTTCGGGAAGAGAATGATTTCGATGCGACGATTGGAAGTCTTGCCTTCTTCCGTCTCGTTACTCGCGACAGGCCGATTGTCGGCATGGCCGATCGCCGACAGCGTGGCCGGATTCAGGCCTCCGTCATCGATTAAATATCGGACGACGCTGGTGGCTCGCGCGGTGGACAGTTCCCAGTTGGTCGGAAACCGCTCACGAATTTTCTGGCCCACCGGCACGTTGTCTGTGTGACCCTCGATACGGATCTGCTTGTCGGTCACCTTCTTCAGAATTCCGCTCATCTGCTTGAGGACTTTCACACCGGCCGGTTTTACTTTGGCATGTCCGGAGTCGAACAGGACTCGGTCCACCATGTTGATGGTCAGCCGATCGCGTACCTGCTGAATCTTGATGTCTCCTTTTGCGATTTCATCCTCAAGGGACTTCGCGAGGTCCTCCTGCGTGCGTGTCAGCCGCCGGATTTCTTCTTCTTTTGCGGCGCGTTCCTGTTCCAAACGCGCTCTTTCGGCTTCTTCAGCCTTGAGGCGCTCCTGTTCGTGAACGAGCGTGGCCTGAAGCTTCTCCTGTTCCTGACGCAATTGATCGCGCTCCTGCGTCACCCTATCTGTCCCCTGTCGAGTGCCGTTGAGTTCAGTCGTCAAGCCGGCAAGACGCTCCTGGCTCTTGGTTATCTGCCCTTTCAGCTCGGCAACCTGAGCGGCGAGCTTCTCGCGATCGGCACCGTCCTGGGCGAACCTTGATTGAGCCTGCTCAAGAGACCTCTTACCGGACGCCACCTCTTGTTGAGCAGATTCCACTCGTCGTTGCAGATCATCCGCCTTTGATTGCAATCCATCCCGTTCTTGGCGCAACGCCTCGCTTTGCCGTTCCAACTCGGCTCGCGCTAGGGCGGCACTGTCGAGGTTCCGATTCGCTGCCTCCAACGCCGCGTGGGTCTTTGTCGAATCTGTCCGAGCACCGGATAACTCATCCGAGAGACGGGCGTTGTCCTGCTGCAATGCTTGAAGATCGGTTGTCGCCTTCTTTTGATATCCATCAAACGAGGCGGCAGTATCCGCTTGGGCCTTACGCGCCGCCTCCAATTGCTTGAGCGCCCGGGTATGAGTATCCGTGCCGACACACCCTGACAGGAGAATCATACTCGCGACTGCAGATCTGACTATGAATTGATGGTTCATACCTGTCCCTCCTTACTTATCGTCACCGGTCGAGTCCTTAGACAAGAAGACCTTGCAGAGGACCGATGGTAATGGGGGCAAGGAGTATTCCAGAGTTAATCCTCTTTCCAAACCGTCACAGAGGCGCGGAGTGGCGGCATATCTCCATCTATCTCCCTCCCACGCTCGACCATCGTAGGGTTGCCTGTAGGTTAGTCCATACAGCGGTGGAGAAGAATTGCCCTCGCCTTCGCCGCGCGCTCTGATGAATAGAGACCTCTCAGCGAAGTAGTTTATGCTGTATGACATCTTGGGACTGGCTTGAATCACTAAGCTCAAAGGGATCTTACGCAAGAGTATGAATGGGGAGCACCGGATGAAACCGATGACTTCAACCGATGGTATTTTGGTCTCGGCTCTCTATATTTGTGAGTTGGCTGCGGTCCTTTGGTTACTCGGCTTCTTACACGCGGACCGTGAGCTGGGCATGCGCGCAATTCTCAGTAGTCGAACCGGAGTATTCACTATTGTCGCGGGTGTCATTTTTTCGATCGGTCTCGTCATGATCATCATTCGGTATCGCAATAAAGTCGGGACTGAATCGCGCTCGGCTATGTTGACCATTGCGATGAATATCGCTGCCACGGGTGCGTTGTTAGTCGCAGGGGAACTGGTCATTCGGGCTGCTGCGGAGCGATTCCCCGACGGCGTCTTCGTGAGAGACTTACAGCTGCTTCCGCGGCAATGGAAAGATGTGGCCACTGATCGCCGGACGCGTTGGGAACAGGCATCGACCGACTATGGGGTCTATACGTTTGACCGGGAGCTGGGATGGACGGTGGGATCAAATCGCCAAGGTCAGGGTCCACATGGGGAAACGTATTTCAGCAGCATCGAAGGCATTCGTGCGCCGCTGAGCAACGTCGCATTCGCCGACCGGAGGCCTGCTCTGCGCATCGCATTGGTTGGGGATTCATACACGTTTAGTTCCGACGTGAGTTATGCGAACTCATGGGGTCAACGGCTCGAAGCCAGATTGGGTCAAGATGTTCAGGTGCTCAATTTTGGCGTCCCGGGGTATGGTGTGGATCAAGCTTATCTCCGATATCGGAGAGACGTGCGACCGTGGCAACCCGACATCGTGATCTTGGGAGTGATCAACCATGACCTGATCCGTACCGGCATGGTTTACTACTGCATCGGGTTCGCCGGAGCGGTTGTGCCGGGAGCAAAGCCGCGATTCGTAATCAACGACAGCGAGCTTGCGTTGATAAATGTGCCGTTACCGATGCCTGAACAAATCTTTCAATCCCAGTCCATCCGAGACCTCCCGTACGTCGATCTTGATCGGTGGTATAAATCGAGCGACTGGGAGCAGCGTTGGTATCATGCCTCTTATCTTGTCCGATTTCTCGCTTCATGGTCGCCAAGTTGGTTGGTGTCGGATTCGATCCGAGATCAGGAAATCCGGTCCGTCAGTCGAACGGTATTGCAGGCTTTCGTGCGCTCCGTGAGAGAAAGTGGTGCCGTCCCGCTGGTGCTGGTCCTTCCGGGATACGGGGAGTTTCGAGATCAACCCTTACTACTTAAGACACCGAGTGTGCGAGGTGCGGAGGTCTTACAAGAGGCGGGCGTTGAATATGTGGATCTCACGGCTTGTCTCGAGAATGTGCACCCTTCAGATCGATTCACAACGGGCTGGCATTACACGCCACTGGCGAATGACGCGGTCGCCGACTGTCTGGAGACCGTGCTTCGTCGTAAACTTCCAGGCACATGAGCCCAGATCGTAAGCTTTGATCTGGAGAAACGAGTCTAGCTCAGACCTTCTGCGAGCTGTGCAACCGTTTACGCAGATCGTTTTTGTGGACGACGAGAGTCCGGCGGCTTGACGATGCCATGGTGTGTGGCGGGACGGAAGGAGTGGTAATAGCGCAGCACCTTTCGTACGTAGACGCGTGTCTCACGGATACGGGGGATCTGATGGCCCTTCACCCGTTGTGCGCCGGCGTTGTAGGCCGCGAGGGCCAACGAGAGGTTACCGCGATAGCGGTTCAAGAGGCGTCGGAGTTGGTGGGCGCCGGCACGGATATTCTGGAGGGAATCATAGGGATCGGCTACCTGTAGTGATGCTGCCGTCTTCGGCATGATTTGCATGAGGCCGACCGCGCCTTTTCGTGACACCGCATCCTGGCGAAAATCCGACTCGGCTTTGATGACCGCGCGCAATAGAGCAGGATCGAGACGGTACTGCTTCGCATAGAATTTGATCGCGCGGCGGAGCTGTTGCTTGGAGTAATGCGGTCCACGGCCGTGATAGTCCGGATTCGTGGAAGTGGGAACGGCGAGGACCATAACGCAAACCACCATGGCCGCAACGAAGGTGCGCGGGAATACTTGGCCGAGCCGTTCGAGTTGCCAATTCCACATTGCCATAGCCTGGCTTCTAGTGTACCCCGCATACAAAACCTCATGATTAAACTAAGAAATCATCGGGAGCTATGGTTAGATTTGTGAGCCTGACTGCTCTCTCCATCACCGTCACGTCAATCCGTTGCAGCAAGCCGATTCGATGGGATCGCGTGCTGGAGCAACGTTAGTGGGTGTTACATTTTGCGGAACGCAGGGGCTTGCGGAGACGTGACGCTCATTATCCCCCGGATCGCGCACCCCATAACTCTTCCAGACGCTGTGCGCGACCGCACGTGTACTTGTAGAATTTGTAGCGGATGGAGTTCTTCTTGTAGAAATCCTGATGGTAATCCTCCGCAGAATAAAACGCAGATGCAGGAGTAATTTCCGTGACGATGGGTTCCTTAAATCGCTTGGAGTTCTCAATCGCCTGCCTTGATTCTTCTGCCAGTCGCTTCTCTTCCTCGTTTTGATAGAAAATTGCGGCGCGGTATTGCGTGCCGTGGTCGCAAAATTGGGCGTTTGGCGTAAGCGGGTCCACGTTATACCAGAAGGCGTCCAATAGCTTGCGGTAGCTCACTTTCGCCGGATCGTAAGTCACTTCCACCGCTTCGGCATGCCCGGTACGACCTGCCGACACTTGCTCATAGCTTGGATTGGCTACTTGGCCGCCGCTATAACCCGATGTGACGGAGACGACACCGTCCACTTTCTCGAAGACCTCCTCCATGCACCAGAAGCAACCGCCTGCGAATACCGCTTTCGCCGCGGGAGCGTGATCGGCCGCCTGAACGGCTGACCGAGCCGCGAGGATTCCCGTGCTCAGCATCATGACTACCAGCAGAAATTCAAACCGGCCTCTCCTAGAATGCTTCGTTGTCATGGACGCATCCTCCTCCTTCATATTAGTCGGACGGTGGCCATCAATCTTACACAGACGTCACCCGTTCCTGAAGAAAACGCCTCCCTCTAGACTATCTTCGGGTCTGGCTTCCGACTGGATGTGTGTCTATCGATGCAAGGCGGCTCTGATGTGCTGTACGATCCGATCGGGCTGTTCCGCCGCATCTACCGTGATGGCATTCCTCGGTTCCTCCAAGGCGACAAACTGGCTTTCAAGCAGCCCTTCGGGCATGAAATGATGCGGTCGCTGAAGAAGCCGCTGTTCAATCAATCCAAATGTGCCTTTGAGATAAACCAACCGCACGCGTTGCGGATCGCATTGCAATAGATCACGATGCGCGGCTTTTAGAGCTGAGCAAGCCAACACCACATCGCGGTCGTCCTTCAGCCACTGCACGATTTCTCTTTGCAGTTCATGCAACCAAGGATCGCGATCCTCCTCGGTCAGGGAAATACCCCGACGCATCTTTTCGATATTGGAGAGTGAATGGAAGGCGTCGGCATCGACAAATTCCCACCGCAAGGCGCTTGCCAACAGGCTGCCTACAGTGGACTTACCGGAGCCCGACACCCCCATGATGATGATAACCACCGCCACCCTGATGAAAGACCGACCGACTCGGCTTGAGGTTCTATTAGTGGCTCGTTGACTCCCTGTGCAGACTAAAACCGGGATGCCGTCAGCGTCACATCGGCACGCGCCCAGGCTTTTTGGAACCGCTTTTCCACCGCGTCGGCATCTGTGGCTTTACCTTGAATGCGCAGGCTGCGCGCGAGTCCAAACAGGGCCCATCCGTTTTCAGGATGCCGTTTGAGATCCGCACGATACGAGGCCTCCGCCTCCGACGCGCGACCGGCCGCCAGCAACACGGCCCCCAAAGAGTGGCGCACCGGATAGTGCCACAGCGGCGGCTCGTAGTACCGGAGGTGGTCTTCCAGGCTGACCGCCCTGGTCAGATGGTCGATCGCTTCATCATAGCGTCCAC
The DNA here is from genome assembly GCA_052389595.1 of Nitrospiraceae bacterium. Classification (GTDB taxonomy): domain Bacteria; phylum Nitrospirota; class Nitrospiria; order Nitrospirales; family Nitrospiraceae; genus JBQTHT01. Next base: position 1,599 of record JBQTHT010000224.1, on the reverse strand, counting down.
GCTGTGAAGCAAGTTCTCCGGCCAAGACCTGCTCAGCGATGCGAGCCAGCTCCACTACATGACTGGCGCCCACCATTTTATCGTCAGGCAGAACGTTCGCAACGGATGCCAGTTGTCCTTGCTCCTCCGTCGCCTGATCAATGCGACCGGTCGCCGAAAAGGCGAGCCCTCGCGCATAGTGCCAGACGGCTGTCGTATATCGGAGCTCGGATGCCGGTTGAGGAATGGCCAACACCTCGTCCCATTTGCCGAACCGCGCCAGAGCGAAGAGCAATGTGGGGGTGAACTCTTCCAATACCGGATCGTGCCGCGCCGCTTCCGGCGAAATCACCGTGAGAAGATCGCGCGCCGCCTGAATCGCCTGGACGCTACGGCCTTCCATCGTAAGCGCGGACCAAAGGAAATGCAGGTTGTGGGGATAGTACCCGGACGGATAGTTCCCGGTCAGCTTGCGGTGTTGCAAATATTCACGATCCACCGATACCGCATGCACATTGCGCTCGGCTGCCTCGCGATACCGTCCCAGCCGTAAATAGACGTGGGCGGGCATATGAACCAAATGTCCCGCGCCCGGCATCAATGAAGGTAACCGTTCCGCACAGGGCAAAGCTCTCTCGGGACGGAATGATGCTTCGACCGCATGGATGTAATAGTGACAGGCCCCGGGATGATTCGGATTTTTCTTCAGCACTCGTTCCAAGGTTGAGACAAGTTCTCGAGTTCCGGTCTTCGGCTTGCCCTCCGAAGTCCAGAAATCCCATGGCCTCAGATCCATAAGGGATTCAGCGAACAGGGTCCCCGCGTCGGCGTCATCAGGAAATTGTTTCCACACCTGGCGCATCGCGGCTGTATACGCCTTGTCCAGTGCCGGCCGTGAAGTGCTGGTTTCCGAGGAATACCGAGTCGCCAGCGCTCTGATGTAGGCCTGTTCTCGATGGCTCGCTTTTGCACCAAGCATCAGCGCCTTCCGTATCTCCTCTGAAGCGCGCGGTTCCTGCTCCTTTGCCATGGGTGCGTTGATGTTGGGTCCCAGCGCGAGTGCAATACCCCAATGAGGCATGGCCGCTTCAGGATCAAGGCGCGCCGCCTCCTCAAACGAATTGATCGCTTCTTCGTGATTAAACGCATACACCAAGCGCAAGCCCTGATCGAAATACTGCTGACTCTTTTGTGAGACGGTCGTGACGGGGTGGTGATGCGTGCCTAAGTTATCGTAGAGCGGAAGCGACGATTCGCCGAAGGACGGAGGAGGAAAAAGGCTCACGGTTAGCAATAGGGCGCCGACAACCCACCGGAGACCAACGACCTGCATTGTCATAATGAATTCCCTCTAACCGATAGGGTGCGTGTAAGTTCCTCGAGCAGTGACCCCGCACCGGCTCATGATTTCATCGAATGAAGCGCCGTGACGTGGATGTCTCGCTGCCTCGGCCCATCCAGTTCGACGAGAAGAACCGATTGCCACGCACCGAGCTGGAGTTTTCCGAAAGAAACGGGAATAGTCAACGCAGGACCAAGAATCGAGGACGCCATGTGGGACCAGGCATGGGATGGATTGTGCGCATGTTGAAACTGGATACGCGGGACCATCTGTTCGAC
>JBQTHT010000223.1:0-19729 GCA_052389595.1 Nitrospiraceae bacterium | reverse complement strand
GGCCTCGAATCATAACATGCTGTCTGTCGCATGGCATTGTTCCTCCATGCTTAAAAAATCGCCGAACAGACGGGAGTTTAAGCAAGAGGAATGCCGAGACTACAGCGCGACAGCGTCTTTCCACCATTATCATTAAATAGTTGAAAAACAAGCACTTTGAATAAGGAGGAAGCCTACAAAATTGTTGATGATAACGTCATCAGTTCACTCACCCCGTAGGGCTTCCCCTTCGCTTAGTTCCATAGGGATTCACGTGCAGTGCAAGAGCAAAATTTTCAGATGATGCTAATTCTCATAATTGAATTTCAATCTGATTAAGTCTCTGTTTCGAGCGCGTAAATAGTTTCAGTTCATTGACGGCACAGGGTTGTTCTGTCATTCTTGAATTATTAAGTGGTGGGGGAGGAGAGTATATGCGGAAAACACTCGAGCGTCGGATCGCTGTTGTAGGATTGGGCTATGTGGGGCTTCCCATCGCAGTGGCTTTCGGAAAACAGGCTTCAGTCATCGGCTTTGACATCAATCAACCTAAAATCAAGGAACTGCGGAAAGGGATTGATCGGACTGGTGAGGTTGCAACCAGCGATCTTCGTAAATCTCAAATCCATTTCACGAGCGAACCGACGGATCTCAAGGCTGCTGATTTCATTATTGTCGCGGTCCCGACTCCTATCAACGACGCTCTCCAGCCGGACCTTACCGCGCTGATCAAAGCATCTGAATTGATTGGTTCGCATCTTTCCCCTGGCGCGATCGTTGTCTACGAATCCACCGTCTATCCTGGCGCAACCGAAGAGGTTTGTCAGCCTGTACTGGAACGCCACTCTGGCCTAAAATGCGGGATCGACTTTAAGCTCGGCTATTCACCGGAGCGAATTAATCCGGGTGATAAAGAGCATACGCTGTCGAAGATTGTAAAAGTCGTGTCCGCTCAGGATGACGAAGCGTTGGAGATCATCACGAATACTTACTCGCTGGTGGTGCAGGCCGGCATCCATCAGGCTCCCAGCATTAGGGTGGCAGAAGCGGCTAAAGTGATTGAGAATACCCAGCGTGACCTGAACATCGCGCTGATGAACGAGCTGGCGCTGATTTTCCATCGGCTCGGCATTGATACGAAAGCCGTGTTGGAGGCGGCCGGAACCAAATGGAACTTCTTGAAGTTTTCGCCTGGACTTGTCGGAGGACATTGTATCGGCGTTGATCCGTATTACTTGACGACGAAGGCGGAATCAGTGGGATATCATCCCCAGGTGATTCTGGCCGGCCGGCGGATCAACAATGGGATGGGAAAGTTCGTCGCTGAACAGACCATGAAATTGCTCAGCCAACTGGAACGACCGGTCAAAGACCTCACGGTCGCCGTGCTGGGACTCACGTTTAAGGAGGATGTCCCGGACCTCCGCAATAGTCGCGTACCGGATATCATCAACGAGCTTCGAGAGTATGGGATTCAAGTCATGGTGCATGATCCGATAGCTGAATCGGAAGAAGCCGCACATGAGTATGGTATTCATCTCGTGTCCTGGGATCAGGTGAAGCAGGTAGATGGCATTGTTGTGGCCGTGGCCCATCGAGCGTATGCGGATATGGGAATGAAACAACTCCTCAAACCGCTCAGAAGCCAACGTGAAGGAGTGGTTGTGGACGTGAAGGGTATTCTCAATCCCACATCCCTTCCCGGGGCGTTAAGATACTGGCGACTGTAGTCCGGGAATATATAAATAAATTGATCTTCCGCAACTCAGACCTCTCATCTCCCTCCCAACGATTTTCACCCCGCAGTATCTAATCCATTCTAATCGCTCAAACTCGTTTGCGAGACTGTATTGAAAGACCTACAGTCATGTCCCTAGCATTCCCCTGCATATGGGAATTGCAAAATTATTTGTCAATATCTTGAGTTTGATATAGAGATACTTCTGGCATCGATCTTCCAGACCATATTCACCGTCGATGTGTGCTTTGGCCTCCCGATCCAAGGGCAATTCCCGAATGGGCAAGTTAAGAAGTCCCCGCCAATCTCAGCTCCTTTTCGGCCTGCGTATCCTTACCCTGATTTTTCTCACCGGCTGTACACTTCTGACTCCTGCTGATGTAAAGCGAGGGGATCGGTTTCTTCAAGAAGGGAACTGGGAAGAGGCGGTGCTGGCATATAAAAGAGCTCTGAAAGACGATCCCTTCAATCAAAGCCTGATAAACAAATTCAGCCTCGCACGTGAACGCGCCGCCGTAGCCCATCAAGAGCGAGGACGGGCCCTTCTCAAAGAACAACAGACTGACCTGGCTCTTGATGAATACAAGCGAGCGCTTTCCATGGAACCCACCAGTGTCGAGCATCAAACTGGATTCGCGGAAGCTCTTCGACATAAGGAGGCGAGAGATTTGACCCGAGAGTCAGACAGGCTCGTTCAGGTTGGACGAGTCGACGAGGCGCTGGAAAATTATGCCAGAGCCGCTGGACTTGATCCAACCTTGACGGAAGCGCTGGAAGGCATCACACGTTTGACCGAAGAGCAGGAAGCGCAGAAACGCGATCAAGGCGGACGGCAACCCGTGACCCTTCGTTTCCGCAGCGCAGGGTTGAAGGAAGTCCTGGAAGGACTGGCGAAGACGGGAGGCACCAATGTCGTTTTTGATAAGGATGTCCGGAATGATCCCATCAATATTGCGGTTCAAGATACGCCGTTCGAGGATGCGCTGAATCTCATTCTGAGCAGTAATAATCTCTTTTCCAGACGGGTTGGCCCAGAAACTCTCCTCATTAGTCCCAATACCAAGCAAAAGCAGGAGCAATATCAGGATCAGATGATCCGAACGTTTTACCTGTCTAATATGAAGGCCAAGGATATGTTGGTTCTTCTGAAAAGCATGCTGGACAGTAAGCGAGTCCATGCGAATGAGCAGCTCAACACGATCGTCATCCGCGATCAACCGGAAAAAGTTCAGTTGGCGGAGAAGATCATTCTCGCCAATGACCGGCAGGATTCCGAGGTGCTCTTTGATGTCGAGGTTCTGGAAGTGGATCGAACCGTGAACCAAACCTACGGGTTGACCTATCCCAAACAAGTGGCAGCCGCCATCGTGCCGCCCGGATTTGCAGGAGCGATCGCTGGAGACGTCGCGCAACAATTCACGCTCAGCCAACTTACGAGTTTGGGTAAAGACAGTTACCTTTTTAAACTTCCGACCAATATTCAGTTGGATTTCTTTAAACAAATCACCGATGCGAAGACGCTGGCGGCTCCAAGGGTTCGAGTTGTCAATAACAAGAAAGCTGAAATCAATATCGGTGACAAGCAGCCCATCCTCCTTTCAACCACCAATGTATTGCCGGGTCAAGCAGCCACCGGCGCGGTACCGACGACTTCCACGGTGACATCCATCGAGTTCAGAGATACCGGAGTCAAGCTGACGGTCGAGCCGTCGATCCGCCTGGCGAACGAACTGGCTCTGAAGATGAAAATCGAAGTGATTCGTCTCGGCGAACAAGTGGTCTTGCAAGCCTCGCCGCCGATCACCCAGTTCAAATTCGGCAATCGATCTGCTGAAACGATGCTGAGCGTCAAAGACGGTGAGACGGTTGTTTTGGGAGGATTGCTCCAGGAAGAGGACCGACGCACGAGAGTGACGATTCCCTGGCTCGGAGACCTCCCGGTGATCGGAAACCTTATTAGTTCATTTAGGACTGAAAAAGTGACGACGGAAGTCATCCTCACGATTACTCCGCATATCGTCCAAGCCATGACGCCACCAGGGTTGGAGACACAGGCATTCTGGTCCGGCACCGAGTCCCTCTACGCAACCACCCCGGTCTTTTCGGATCCTGTTCGAAGAATCTCAACCAGCAGTGCCGACCGCAGTTCCAAGCTTCCATTGTCGGCAACAGCTCAGAACGGGACGCACCGCCGGTCTACCGAGACAGCGCTTTTAAGGCCGGATGAATTACCGCGGCTTTCATTCAAGCCGACTGAATTGGCGGTGGCGCCAGGACAGGAACTCACACTGGATCTGACGGCCCAGCATCTCCGCATGCTGAATGAGGGTACGATTAAGATCGAATACGATCCTCAGGTATTGGACTTTAGAAAGGCAATGGCGGGAGAATTTCTTAAACAAGGAGCCCCTCAGGCTTCCGTGACCGCCGCTCCTGATTTAAAGGACGGATCAGTGGAGTTGAAGATGCGTCGAGCCGGGAAACCTCTTACCGGCAGTGGGAAACTCATCTCGCTGACCTTTGCTGCAAAAATCCCTGGGGTGACCGCACTCCACGTGGGTATGCCAGAAGCCTTTTCTCAAGGGCAGCCGACCGAAGCGCCTGAGGGGGGAAGCGGCATTGTGAGAGTCAGGTGAAGCAAGCCGGGGTGACCCTCCTTGAACTGCTCGTGACGTTGAGCATTATCACCATTATGGCATCCGTAGCATTTCCTTTAGGCCGGGTGTCTGCCAAACGGTCTCATGAATTGGAACTCCGACAAGATCTTCGTGTGGTGAGAGCGGCGATCGACGCATTCAAGCTGGAATGGAATCGAGACGGTGACGTGTTGCTCGGCATCGTCTGCGTTAAGAATAGACTGACATGCAAGGATGTCAGTGGGACCTATGGCTATCCCAAGTCTCTAGAGATGCTCCTCGGCGTCAAGTTAACCGGTCAAGAAGCGACGGTGCGAGGCACCACGACGAGGCGGTACCTCCGAACTCTTCCCATAGATCCCTTGACCGGGAAGACGGATTGGTTGCTCCGGTGCTACAAAGACCCACCGAATGCGACGTCCTGGTGTGGCGAAGATGTGTATGATCTGATGACGCGGAGTGAGGACATCGCACTGGATGGAACCAAATATCGGGAATGGTAAGTCCTTATTGGGTTCGTCGGGCGGATTTACCATTATTGAATTGATGATCGTCGTTTCGATTGTCGGCATTTTGGCTACCTTGGCGGTGCCATCCTACCAAGCGGCTGTGCTCAAGGCCCGAGAGGCTGCCTTGCGACAAGATCTCTTCACGATGCGAGACTTACTCGATCAGCATCGGGCGGATCAAGGGCGGTATCCAGCTAACCTTGAGACTTTAGTGGCGGCCGGGTATCTCCGCCAACTCCCGGGTGATCCTTTCACCGGCTCCGCGACGACTTGGCAGGAGATATTGGAGCAGACTGAGGGCGGGATCTTTGACGTATATTCAGGATCGGAATTGGTGGGGTCCAACGGACAGCCCTACAATCGTTGGTAGCTCATGTCGAACGGACTTCGGTATGCCGAGAGACCAAATCTGGTGATGAGTAGACGGATGCGGACAAGTCAGTATCTTCCTCGGATCGCACTGATCGTGTGGCTGGTAACGCTTGGTGGGTGCATGGCACTAGAGCCAATGGCCGAACCGGAAGTCGAGGATCTTCAGGTCACGATTGATGGGTTGAAAACCGTGATTCGGGAAGCTCAGCGGACGTTAGGCGAGCTACGAGGAGAACTGGAGGCGCGTCGCAAGGAACTAGCCGAGGCTCAGGTCGCCCGCGCGCAGTTTGAAGGTAAGTTGCGTGAAGCAGAGCGACGCTTGGCAGAAGCGCGGCATGTAGTGGAGCTGCAACGTGAGGAACTCGGCGCATCGCGGACTGAACGTGAACGCCTGTCGCAGTCAAGCCGGCAGTTACAAGGACAACTGAAGCAGCTCCAGAAACAATTGGCTCAGCACAGCAAACTATTGCAGAACAAAGGAGAAGTGGCGCCGGCTGCTGCCCCGGCAAGAGGAGGCAAACCGCCGGTCACCCCAGTCCGTGTCGAAAAGGCTGCGCTTCCGATTCCCACCATTTCCTCCACACCTGCTGTGCCACGACCATCCGCGCCTTCTGCAGAGAACGGGAGTCAATCAGCTGCCGAGCAATCTGATATGCCGCCTCCTACTCTAGTGGTGAAGGTCGGCGATACCCTGTGGAGTCTCGCGCAGAAGCACGGAGTCGATCTGGCAGAGTTGCGGGCATTAAACAATTTATCTGGCGATCGAATTCTTCCAGGTCAGGCGCTCTGGCTTCCTGAATTTTAATCTGCTCATCTGTTGGAGCTGGCGCGGGCCGGCCGTGAGTCGCCGGCACTCTGTTTCGGCAGAGAAACCGACGGTCTCGCGATAAAAGGAGACAATGGCGATCTTCGTCTACAAGGTTGCGCGGTCCGATGGAACCACGCTCAACGGCCAGATGGAGGGTGAGGATGAAGGTCTCATCCGAGCGAGGCTTGAAGGACAGGGCTTGCTTATATTCAAACTTCAGCGCCGTGGAGCTGCGGCCGATCATTCCAAAAAGCTGATCCGAAATTGGAGCAAACTTCCTTTGCAGGAATTCCTGGTTTTCAACCAAGAACTCCTGGCGTTGGTCAAAGCGGGACTTCCGATCCTGAAAATATGGGATGTGTTGATCGACCGAGCCCAACACGTGGGATTCCAGAATGCGCTTCGCCTAGTGCGGCAAGATATCCGTGGTGGCGCCTCAGCGTCCGAAGCCCTATCGAGACATCCGCAACATTTCCCCGAGTTGTACATCGCTACGATTAAGGCCGGCGAGCAATCCGGCAATCTCCCGGAAGTCCTCCAGCGATACCTGGCCTACCTGAAGTTGATGATCGAGTTGCGGCAAAAGGTGATCAAGGCATTGGCCTATCCTGGATTTCTGGTCGTGGTAGGCGTTGCAGTGGTCGGGTTCCTGCTCACTTACGTAATGCCGACATTCGTCGCAGTCTATGGAGAGTCGGCAAAGACACTGCCCCCGGCCACTAAGGCCTTGATCGACCTCGTGCAAGCCGCTCAGACTTTTGTGATTCCGGTGAGCGTACTCCTGATGGTCTTCTTCCTGGCGTGTCGTGCCTGGTATGGCACGCCGTCGGGTCGCGCTTCCGTCGATCAATTTCTCTTACGAGTTCCCGTCATTGGTCCCGTGTTGATCAAGCATCACACGATTCAACTGACCCGCACGCTCGCAACAGTCTTGGCGGCAGGCACTCCCCTTGTCGATGCGCTACAGATCTCCGGCGGCGCGATCTCGAATCGATTTGTGTCATCAGGGTTAGTAAAGGCCGTGGTTCAGATTCGTGAGGGCACGACTTTGGCTGCCGCACTCGATCGACCGAAGATTCTTCCCGCGCTCGCCATCGAAATGCTTTCGGTCGGCGAAGAAACCGGCTCGCTGGAGACGATGCTCCGGGACATCGCGAACTTCTATGAAGGAGATTTGGATTTGAGACTCAGTCAACTCACTACCTGGATTGAACCGGTACTTCTCTTGGTGATGGGTGCGTTGGTCGGCGCCATCGTCATCATTATGTATCTTCCCGTCTTTCAAATGGCTGGAAACGTGTAGTCGGGTAACCCCGGGTCGTTTGTAGAAGATTGCTATGTCACGACGTCTTGAACGTCCCTCGTTGTCGGATGTGCTGGTTGAACAGGGCACAATTACGCGTGCCGCCATGGTTCAAGCCGTGAATCGATTGGGAGGGGCCACTGCGGAACTCGGTCAAACCTTACTCCATGAAGGCCTGTTGTCAGAGGAGCAATTGGCGCGTGCGTTAGCCGCTCAGTTTGATCTCCCGTACGATCCGTTGGCTGATTGGCGAATCGATCAACACTTCTACCAGACGATCTCCGTCAAGCTCATGCAACGGCATCCGTTTGCTCCGTTGAAGGAACGTGACGGCGTGTTGACGATCGCCATCCCTGACCCGCAAAACCTCCTCGCACTGGATGAACTGGAATTGATGCTCAATCGTCCGCTCCAGCTGGTGGTCAGCCCGCGCGGCGCGATCGTCGCCACGTTAAACCAAAGTGAAGGATCAAGCCAGGCGCTCAGGGAGCTAGAGGCGGAGTATCGTTCAGTGCTGGTCAAAGAGGATGACCGCGGAGAAGAAATCCAATCCGTGGACCAGGGAACAGAAGACCAAAGTCCGGTGGTCAAATTACTGGATACGATCCTGCTCAGTGCGCTCCAGCGGCGGGCCAGTGACATTCATATTGTCGCAACGGATCGCGCGACTCTCGCGAAGTTTCGGGTCGATGGCATTCTCATTCCCGCCCTCGAACCGTTGGATTTGAAATTACACGCGCCTTTGGTATCGAGACTGAAAGTCATGTCGGACTTGGACATTGCGGAGCGGCGAGTGCCGCAAGACGGGCGATTCCGCATGCGGTTTGACCGCAAAACCGTCGATTTTCGCGTGTCTATTCTCCCCAGCGTGTTCGGCGAATCCGTCGTCATCCGTATTTTGGATCGAGAGGCTATCAGTACCGGCGTGTCTGCGCTCCGGTTGGATCGCTTGGGATTCAATCAGGAGGATTTGAAGCGATTCCGACGAGCCATCACGGCGCCTCACGGCATGGTATTGGTCACAGGTCCGACAGGCAGCGGGAAGACCACGACGCTCTATGCCGCGATCAGCGAGATCAACACGCAGGAAGATAAGCTGATCACGATCGAAGACCCCGTGGAATATCAGTTGCCGGGGGTCGTCCAGATTCCCGTCAATGAAAAGAAAGGGGTCACATTCGCGCGAGGCTTGCGATCAATTCTCCGTCACGATCCCGACAAGATCATGGTCGGCGAAATCCGAGACGCAGAAACAGCTCAAATCGCCATTCAATCGGCGCTGACCGGCCACCTGGTCTTTACGACCGTCCACGCCAACAATGCGTTCGACGTCATCGGCCGCTTCGACTCGATGGGGATTGAACTGTATAACTTCGTGTCGGCGCTCAACTGTGTGCTCGCTCAGCGTTTGGTGCGCATCATTTGTGCCGCTTGTCGGGAGCAAATCAAACTCGACAAGGTGCTGGCCGAAGAATCCGGCCTGGGGTATGACCAATATACGGAAACCCCATTTTTCCAGGGCAGAGGATGTTCGGAATGTTTGGGAACGGGATACCACGGCAGAAAATGTATCACTGAGTTTCTCAATTTGACCGATGAGATCAAGGAAATGATCGTGTCTCGCCGACCGATCTCCGAGATTCGCTATCGGGCGATGACAGACGGTATGACGACGTTGCGGCAATCTGCGATCGCCAAAGTGTTGCGGGGAGAAACCACGCTTCGTGAAATCAACCGCGTGACATTTATGGAGCCATTCTGATCATGTGGTCGTGGGGAAGCAGTCAGCCGCGATGCTGTCTCAGAATTGGCGTGCGACAGCTGACATGGGTTCAGACAACGCGCGATTGGATGGGGCGACGTCGGCATCATTGTTCGACGACGGATGTGCCGTCGGGGCTGGTCCGTCCTTCACCCGTCGAACTCAACATTTCGGACGGTACGGCATTAGAATCGCGGCTGCGAGAGTTGGTGGGCCCTGAGTTGAGTCTTCGCCTTGCCGGTCGGACGCTCGTCTCGCAGGTACCGCGTCCCATTCTCCTCATGCTTCCTGATCTTGCCGTGAGGTCTGTCCTCTTGCATTTGGATCAGCTTCCACAACGCGCCGACGAACGTGAGGCGCTTATTCGTTGGAGGTTTGGCCAAGAGCAGCTCTTCCCCTTGACCGGAACCAAGGTCGTCTTTCAGGTTCTGTCTACTGACCGGTCATCGGGACAGGGGATGCATACCGTGCTGGCGGCAGCGATCCAGGAAACGGTCTTGGCCCAGTACGAGGCCATGGCAGAAGCGGTAGGATTGATCCCCCTGGAAGTCGACGTGGTCAGCTTTCGCCTGTTTAATCTGTGGGCGAGGACGACGGGGGGCTTGGGCCGCCACGACGAGGATCTCATCTGGATCAATCTATCCGATGACGGCTTGACGCTGTTTATCGTTCAGGGTGAGCGATTGGTATATCTCCGCACAAAATTACAACCCCGCGATGGCCAGGGTAACGAACGGACAGGACAAGCGCATGATCGGGCACGAAAAATAGGCGAGGAGTGTCTCGCCTCGCTTGATGCTTGTAAACAGGCCCACCCCAAACTTGCCGTGAAGCGAACGATTGTGGTTAGCGACGACGCTGAGCCGTACCTGAAGGAGTTCTTGTCGGAAGAATTGGGAAGCGCGGTTGAAGGATTGCAGTTGAAACACATCGAGGGATTGGGCTGGAGGTCGGAGTCGCCGACTATCTCATCGACCGCAATTCCTGCTGTCGCCGGGGTGCTGTGAGTAGGCCTGTTCATCAGTTGCGGGGAGTAAATTAATCTGTGCGTCCCAGATATCGAAATCAGCGGGTCTTCAGCATCAACCTGAGCAGCCGTCACCGGGCCTATTTAAAGCCGGCACGGTTAGGCTTGATGATCCTCGTTCTTATCATCGTCGTGGCAGTGGCCTGGGACGTGATCGAAATCGGAATCGCCGCTATCGAAACCCACAACATTGAGTCTGCGTTGGAGCGAGTTAAAGAGCAGGATCAACACCTGTTGGCGGAGGCCGCCAAACAGGGGATCGACTTGTCGGATGGCGCCATGCAACGGCTGTCCGGCGAGGTGACGTTTGCAAATCAACTGATTGGGAAACGAGTGTTTTCCTGGACGCAGTTTCTCACGGAGCTCGAACAGGCGATCCCCTCTCGATTGGCTATCAATAGCATCCGGCTCGATGCCGGGACCTGGACGATTCGGCTGACTGGATCGGCGTTGAGTCTGGAGGATGTGACGGCATTGACCGTTGCGTTACAGGACCATGCGACTTTCAAAGACCCGGTACTTGGTCAGCATCGCGATAGCGAAAATGGACTGGTGGATTTTGATTTAGCGGTACGATATCAGAAAACGCGGAAGTGAGACGCCCATGCAGTTCTTCATCCAACAACTTCGCCAACCCTATGGTCCACTCCTGCCATGGGCGGCGTTGGTTGGACTCATGACTGTACTCTTTCTTGCCGTCCATGCTTGGATACTCGGGACGGTGACGGCCAAACGTGGGCAGGTGGAAGCGGAGTGGACGGCAGCCCGGCAGCGGGTTGTGCAACACATGGAGGCGAAGAAGGTCCGTCAAGATCTCAACAAGGTGTTGGCGGTGTTACCTGTCGAACGGGATTTTGCGCCCCTTGCGCTCGGTGTCACCGAAGAAGCCAAGCGAGATCGAGTCACGTTGCCGGCGCTCTCCTATCGGATGGAAAAGACGAACGTGGCAATGGCCACGAAGGCGGTGTTACAGGGATCAGTCAGCGGACAATACGAAGATCTTCGCCGGTTCATCTATAACCTGGAAACCGCGGAGGAGTTGTTGTTCATCGAAGATCTCGATGTCGTGCGCGCAACCAGTCGACAGCCTGGCGGTCTGACATTTAATCTACGTATTGCCACGTATTTGAGAGGAGAATCGGCTCAGGCTGTCGCGCGGTGACAACGCATATGACCAATCGAAACCAAGTATTGTTGCTCGCGTCGCTGGCGACGGTGTGGATTGGGCTCATGACGTGGCATTTCATGAATGCGGAGGAGCCGGTTCGCGTGCCGCTGACGAATCTGACAGGGCAGGCGACCAGCCATCGAGAAGCTCGATCGGAAGGCGCGACCGGTTTGCATTTAGATTTGGATCTTCTGGCAGCGAGCCGCAGCCAGCGAGAGGCGACTTTTACGACACCCAGAAATATATTCGCCCCGCCCCACACTCAGGGTGGGCAGGTGGACATGGCCGGACTTCCCTCCCAGATCGAACCAACGGTAGATCCTGGGGCTCCTGTTCCGTCACCGGCAGGGGACGAATTAGGGCAATTTCGGTACCTAGGATACATGGAGGTTGGTCCCAACCATGGCCGAAAGAGTCGGGAGGTCGCGCTTCTCGCCAAGAACGACGAGCTGCACATCGTCCGAGCCGGCGAAACGATCGAGCACGGCATTTATGTTAAAACTATCACCCCTGATAACGTGATATTGCGGGAAACCTCATCACGTGTGGAACAGACTCTGCCTATCTCTGACGTTCCTCCACCCCAATAATACCCCTATGCCACCCCTCTTGCGTCGACTCAGCCACCAGCGAGGGGCTACCTACTTGTTCGTGATGCTGTCCATTGTTCTCATGGGAATCTCTCTTTCCATCGCGGCAAAACAATGGAAAGTCATCGTTCAGCGGGATCGAGAAGCGGATTTATTGGCAAAGGGCATTGAGATTCAAAATGCCCTTGCGTTGTACTCGACAACGATGAAAATCGGACGAGTCATCCCAGGCGAAGTGTATCCCATGTCCTTGGCTGAGCTGACGAGGTCGCCGAAGCCATTCTTGAGAAAGGTCTATCGTGACCCAGTGGGAAGGGGAGAGTGGGAATATCTGCGGTCACCGACTGGTGGAATCATGGGAGTCAGGAGTCGCAGCAGGGCGAAACCGATCAAGCAGCGCGAGTTCCCTCCCGCCGTGGCCCACTTCAATGGGTTGCCGACTTATCGCGACTGGGTATTTCAGCATCCCAGCGGCGCCGTGCCGCTACTACCGGGACCTCCATTCCCAAGCTCTATGGGACCCGTCCCTTCCACAACATCCCCACCGCAGACGCTCCCGCAACAGGAGGGGTCAGATCCACCGCCGGCTCCGCCACCCCCACCAACAGAAGAAACGAAGTAAGCCTGGCCGAGGAAGCGGTCGTCGTGGTTATCCTGTCCCAGACCTTGACGAGCAATTGATGCCGACGGTATTCTGAGCCTCATTCAACCGCATTGATTGCACTGAGTAACAACATGGAAGACCTCGTTCAGGCAACTGAGCAAGACCAGCCTCCTCAATCGGCTGAGGATTATGTTGAAGAGTTAGTCAAGAAGGCAAGAGGAGCAGCCGGACGTCTATCCGTCCTTTCTACAACCGTCAAGAATCAAGCGCTATTCGAAATGGCGGACGGGCTGCAAGAGAAAGCCGAAGATATTCTGACGGCCAATGAAAAGGATCTGGACGCCTTCAAAGGGGGACATGACCGGAAGGCGATGGCCGATCGTCTTCGCCTGACTCCTGAGCGTGTGAAGGAGATGGCGACCGGCATTAGAGCAATCGCTCATTTACCGGATCCCGTGGGAAGGTCCACGCACATGCGACGGCGTCCGAATGGAATGGAAGTCGGCCAAGTCCGCGTCCCCATCGGCGTCATTGGCATCATTTACGAATCCCGCCCAAACGTAACGGCGGATTCGGCGGCCTTATGTCTGAAGTCAGGAAACGTATGCATTTTACGCGGCGGCTCCGAGGCCATCCATTCGAACACGGCCATTGCCGGTATTTTGTCGGAAGCTGCGGAAAAAGCCGGGGCGCCGTCCGGGGCGATCACGTTTGTGGATCGGCCGGACCGGGAAATTGCTCACGCTCTCCTGAAACAAGATCGATATATCGACGTCATTATCCCTCGGGGTGGCGAATCGTTAATGCGAACCATCACGGAGGAATCCAGGATTCCGGTTATCAAACACGACAAGGGCGTATGCCACATCTATGTGGATCTGGACGCGGACCCGGTGATGGCGGAACGGCTCTGCCTCAATGCCAAAATACAGCGGCCTTCCACCTGCAACGCGATGGAAACCCTGCTCGTGCATCAAAATATCGCTCGAACGTTTCTCCCTGTCCTGGTGCAGAAACTCCGTTCCGCGCAGGTTGAGGTTCGAGGCTGTGCGAAAACCTGCCAGCTCAGTGCCGAGGCAAAACCAGCGAGCGATGACGACTACGGCAAGGAATTCCTCGATCTCGTGTTGGCGGTCAAAGTAGTGAAACATATGGACGAGGCGATGGAGCACATCGCGCGCTATGGGTCGCGGCATACCGAAGCCATTGTGACGAGGGATTACACAAGGGCGATGCGGTTTCTGAAAGAAGTGGACGCCGGCGCCGTACTGGTCAACGCGTCCACTCGACTCAATGACGGCTATCAGTTTGGTTTGGGCGCTGAAATCGGCATCAGTACCTCACGCATTCACGCGCGGGGTCCCATGGGACTGGAGGAGCTGACCTGCTCCAAGTTCATCGTGCTGGGAAGTGGACAAATCCGAGAGTAAACCGGCTGCCGACCAAACCATCTCATGTCGTCCTCAGTCCCCACCTACCCTTGCGGGTGCGCTTCGGCGCCAGCCCTTCTCGCAACCTAAGTGGCGCTATCTAGCAGCCTAACTGGTTTGAGAGTAGCCTTGTGGATCCCGCCATCCTTTCTGCCCTCACAAGACCTGGGAATGTAATATTCCCCTCCAATCTGTCCTACGTTCACGATCTGATAGGCGCAGGGGGGCGCTCTGTCCGCCAGTTTACCGGCCACTCAATCTTTTACGACCGGAACCATCGCCGCTTTTTGGCCGTCGACCCTGATGGCTACCCGCTGCATGAATGCGAGTGGAGCGACGCCGGCGAGGAGACCCTACACCTGAAACACGCCCGGTTCAGGCTCGATTGGGGTCGATGGGTTGGCCTGCGGCCTGGAGCATTACACAGCGTCACGACGCTGGACTTGTCGAAGAAACCAGGCTGGCAGTGTATACGGCCCGATGACTTGCGGCAGATGGCGGCCCACGCGATGAGAGTACCGCTGGATGAAGTGCGCTTTTTTTATGACGATCAGGACCTCACCATTGATGCGCAAGGCAGAGCCACTATTCGACATAAGAAGGATGCATTGTATGTATTAGATGCGGCCGGCACTTTCGATCAGGCGAAATTTATGGCCTGCATGGGCGCGATGCATTGGGCAAGTATCGACTTTCTCCCGGTGGTCGAGCTGTTTCAATCTCTCTTGCCGGGAACCGGCTCAGCGGCCTTTGAGCTTATTCGTGGACTGTATGACGATCAGAATGAAGGCCGGTCCCAGCCACGGCCCTTGCGCTATCGTGGTATTCCCGCCTATCCTTCTGCGGCGGCGTTTCGCCTCTTCCGCGCATTCTTTGAGCCCCAGGCCCCGGCAGGCCGCGATCCCTTCCCACTCTTTATGGATCAGACTCGCGCTCACGAGGTCACTTGGCTTCCGGCGCCCTACCCATCTCGACGATTCTTCGAGGAATCGAAACATCTGTGCATCACGGTGAAGGATCGACGAGTGCAAAAAGTGACGAGCGCCGATGACGCCGCCGGCTTATCCTATATCCATGTTGAAGGGAATCGTGTCGCTCCTTGCGAGAGGCGAATAGAGGTCGAAGGTGGACACGTTACCCTCATCGACCGTGACCGGAAGACGACGATAGTCGCAGATCCCCGGTGGGGTGTTCTTGTGAATTCGACAGGTGCACGGCCATCACCAAGCAGAATTGATTGGCGGTCCCTTCTACGAGACCATCAGCCTCAGGTCAGCCCCAAAGACGCATTCGGTGCGGTACTCCTCTATCCCGCGGACGACAAAGAGATCGACGAACTCTCCACCCAACCTTTTGTGGCGGATTATGTCCAGGACCTCATGGAGCAAGATCATCACCTCGCCGCCTGCATGACCCGTTCGGAGCGCGTGCTCATCCACCGCTACGACGCAGTGGTCAATACCCTTGTGGCGGAGGATCGTCCGCGAGACTATACCGTCTTCTGGCAACACGGGTCGTGGGCGCAGAAGCAAGCCCAACTCCTCTGGAATCGTTTCGCCGTGGCAGAAAAACTCGAGTGGCTCACACGGATCACGATGGCGCCGTTGGAGACGCGTGGATTGCCGGAGACCGATCGACCGTATGACATGATGCATGTATGGATACCGTTTGAGTCATTCCAAGAGGCAGCGAAGATCCGCCGGTTAGTGGAGACCATGGGAACAGCGTTGAACGTGGGAGGCATCGGATTCATTGCCGGCCCTGCTGGGTTATCAAACTATCTTCAAAACTGCCGCCTTCTTGTCGTGCAGGAACATGTGGTCGAAAGCCTTCCTACCTTTCGCATGCATCGAAACACGTTGCCGAAAGCCTACATAAGAGCCGGGTTGACGCTCTACCAGGTGCGAAAGGGCGGGAGCAGTGCAGGGGCGAATATCTTGTGAAAGCCAGTGGAGTGAGTTTAAGATGACGCCGCGGAAAATCCTGAGACCGATCAATTCATCGTTACTCGGAGACGGCCATGAAACATCGGAAGTCTGACAGCCGGGTCCATCGAGAGGGACGCACTCGCAAGACGGCGCAAGCCATGCGCATCGAACGCGACACGATGGGGGAATTGGCCGTGCCGGCCATTGTCTACTATGGTGTGCAAACGGCGCGGGCGATCGAGAACTTTCCCATCAGTTCCCTGCGATTCCCGCGGGCCATGATTCGGGCGATGGGGCTCATCAAGCGAGCCGCTGCCACGGTCAATCAATCACTCGGCTTGCTCGACAAGAAGCATGCAGAGGCGATCACCCAGGCGGCCACAGAAGTGGTGGAAGGGAAGCTGGATGCAGAGTTTCCCGTGGATATTTTTCAAACAGGATCAGGTACATCCACCAACATGAACACGAACGAAGTCATTTCAAACCGAGCTACAGAATTGGTGGGAGGGGCGAGGGGTAGTAAGCTTGTGCATCCAAACGATCATGTCAATCTGGGGCAATCCAGCAATGATGTCATCCCGACGGCGATTCATATTGCCGCATCGGAAACGATCCAGCGCCAGCTCCTACCCGCGCTCGCCCGATTGCACAAAGCCCTGGATCGCAAAACGCGCGAGTTCGACAAGATTGTCAAAATAGGGCGTACGCACTTGCAGGACGCCACGCCCGTCCGTCTTGGACAAGAGTTCGGCGGGTATGCGCGGCAGATCGAATTGGGAATCGCGCGCATGCGCCGCGCGCAGGACGTGTTAAGCGAAGTCGCGCTTGGAGGCACTGCCGTGGGCACCGGACTCAACGCTCATCCGGAGTTCTCGGCGCGGGTCATGTCCATCATTTCCAAGGAAATCGGCTGCGCGTTTAAGGAAGCAGAGAACCACTTCGAAGCGCAATCCACGCAAGATTCGCTGGTAGAGGCCAGCGGTGAGTTGCGCACACTCGCGGTGAGTCTGATGAAGATTGCCAACGATATCCGGTGGCTGGGCTCAGGCCCTCGCTGCGGACTCGGGGAGATCAATCTCCCGGAAACTCAACCCGGTTCCTCCATCATGCCCGGTAAAGTGAATCCGGTCATTGCCGAATCGGTCACGATGGTGTGCGCTCAAGTCATCGGCAACGATGTCACAGTGACAGTCGGCGGGCAGGCGGCGAACTTTGAACTGATCGTCATGTTGCCGGTCATGGCGTACAATCTTCTGCAATCCATCGAACTGCTGGCCACGACGGCGGAGAACTTCGCTGCCAAATGCGTCGAGGGCATCAAGGCTAATGAGCAGCGTTGCCACGATGGCATCGAACAAAGCCTCGCTATGTGCACGGCTCTGGCTCCGGAGATCGGCTACGAAGCCGCTGCTAAAATTGCGAAGGATGCCTACAAGACGGGAAAGACCGTGCGAGAAGTGGCCAGAGAGCAGAAGGTGTTGCCGGAGAAACGGCTTACCGAGCTCTTGGATCCCTGGCGCATGACCGAACCTGGTGGTCCAGTTGGGAGTGCAGGGGGATAACCGGGTCTCTGGAGAAGGACGACCCGCCGATCACTTATTCTTTGTTTTATCGCCCTCGAACGCCTTTTTCACAGCCGACGCACTCTCCTTGGCGGCTTTGCCGATTGCATGGCCGACTTCCTTACCCGCCTGTTTGATGACGGCTTTAGCCTCTTTAGCTGTCTGCTTGATGCTCTCCTTTAACGGCGGGCTATCGTGACTTTCTGTGGCGGAACCACCTACAGGAACACCCGTCGTGAAAGATAGCGTCAAAACAATGACGAGACGGTATGCCGGTGACCTCATGGCGGCGCCTCCTTTCCTAACATATCACAGACGTTGATTTCGGAAAAAGCATTGGCCGGAGATTCCATTGTAGATGATGCACTTTGTAGTGAGACGACGTTCTTGCCCTGCCGCCGGAGAGGTTACGACCCCATTCCAATTCATCGACCACCGAGGGGAAGTCTCCAGGCTGTAGAATGCAGGACCCTGAAGGATTGGAGCGTGCCATCGGTCCCTTCCCTGAGCGATTTAAGATCGACCTCGCCCTCTTAGGCAGACGCTCGATGCACCTGTTTGTGACCGTGGCCTGTAACTTTGACAGGCAAAGTCGCGCTGTGCTAAATTCGCGGAAATTTTCGGACTTCTGGTTCTTTTACGCTGATCGATTCAACACATCCAGGATGCGAGTATGCCGAGTTCTAAACAGGGTGGACATGTCGTCGTGGTGGTGGGGGCTGGTCCTGCCGGAATGGCTGCGGCCAATATCTTCTCCAAGGACGGCCATGAAGTCGTCGTTCTCAACCGCGATATCAAATTCGGTGGCTTGGCGGAATACGGGATTTTCCCCAGCAAACTGAAGCTACGTGGCGGGCTTAGGAAGACCTACTGGGAGATTCTGCAGCGGCCCAATGTGAGGTATTTCGGGAACGTTTCGGTGGGAAAGGGGAAAGATCTGACTGTTGAAGAACTCCGTGAGCTTGGAGCCAGCGCAGTGGTGTTCGCAACCGGCGCACAAGGTACCAAGACGATCGGTGTCGAAGGCGACTCGGCCGCCGGGGTGTTTCATGCTAAGGACGTCGTGTATCACTTCAACCGCCTCCCTGGCTTTGGCAATCGCCCTTTTGAGATGGGTAAGCGCGTCGCCGTAATCGGGGTCGGAGACGTGATGGTGGACATTGCCCATTGGCTGATCCGGCACAAGAAGGTCGATCAGGTCACGGCCATTGCTCGACGTGGCCCCGCGGAACGAAAATATAATCCGAAGGAGATTCGGGCTATCTGTACCAACATCGATCAGGAAGCGCTCAAGCAGGAGATTGGGCGAATTCGTTCGAGATTAGAGGCCGTGGGCCAGCGTCCAGACGAAATTCTAAAAGAGATGGTGGCGGAATTTGATAAGTGCGAGCCCAAAGTCAGCAACAGCATGATGGGTTTCCGATTCTTGGCTTCTCCCAGGCGCGTACTCACCGATGGGAACAACCGCGTGCGCGCGTTGGAGCTGGAAGAAACGAAATTGGAACCCAAAGGAAACGACACGGCGGCAGTGGGCCTGAAGCAATACGACGAGTTTCCCGTTGATAGTGTCGTGTTCGCTGTCGGCGACCGAGTTGATGAGACGGTCGGCCTTCCTTACAAGAACGGCATGTTCATCACCAATCCGACCTTGACGGGGAATGATCCGGATGATGCGCGATTCCAGGCCTATGATGAGACTTCGGGTAAAGTTGTAGAGGGAGTCTTCCTTACGGGCTGGGCCAGGAAAGCGAGTGAAGGGTTGGTGGGGATTGCTAAGCGCGACGGGGAGTGGTGTGCTGAGGTCGTTCAGCGCTATCTGTCGGCGAAATCCGCCGCCGGCGCTCCTGCTATTGATGTTCTTGCAAAGCTTCGGCGCATCTTCTCCGAAAGAAAAACTGCCGCCATTGACCTTCAAGGTTTACGCACGATCGAGACGGCCGAGAAGTCTAATTCCATGACCACGGATTGTATCGGCGAGTTCAAATTCGGTACGAACCAGGACATGCTGGCTTTGATCAGGCACGGTTGATGCGCTCGTCAAGGCCTCGTAGGCGTTAGTCCGCTCCCCACTTCAGTTTTCTTCTCAAGACGTCGTAGTACGTGCTGTCCGGGAAACGGATCAATTGTGTCCGGTGGTCCGATGAACTGATGACCACCGTATCGCCTTGGGTCATTGCGATCCCTACTTGTCCATCGAACCAGGCCATCGCGCCCTCATCCATGCTCGACAAGGTGACTACGAACGCCGCGTCGCTGGGAAACACACGCGGACGGTGCGACAACGAATGGGGACAAATGGGAGCAATGAGTAAC
>JBQTHT010000222.1:0-1605 GCA_052389595.1 Nitrospiraceae bacterium | reverse complement strand
CGCGACCGGCCGACTTCGTGAGCAACGGTCACGCCTGACCTCGCGCACGAGACGGATGGCTCGGAAGCACACCGCCGTTTGACGCAACGAGAAAAACAAAGGGGTCTGACCCCTTACATTTGTTCTCACCCCTTACATTTGTTCGGCAGAGCAGCGCAATAGGAGAGAGCCAAACATGAACGTTATTGAAATCGCATTTACCGTCTAACGAGAATCAGGGATTTGTTGAATATGATATCGGAGTAGGCACGCTCGCCATCGGTATTGGAGCTCCAGAATGAAGGCCGTCGAGAGGGGGTGGCTGCGCCGCCCTCGAAGTGGACGATTTCGATGGTGCGATGAGTCGTCTCCGAGAAAGCGGCTGCAAGTTCACTCTTGAGCCGATGGAGACACCCGTTTGCCACATGGCAGTCGTCTCCGACCCCGATGGTAATTCTGTGATGATTCATCAGCGGAAGGCTGGGTGAGAGAGTCAGAGACCACGCCGCCCAACGAGGCGCTGCAGTCGATAACCTGTAGGGGCCCCATTGAAACAAGTTCTGTCGTAGCTTCGCCGGCTTTGTGCCGTGGGTCACTGACAGTCGCGGCTGAGTTTATCGTTGGGCGTCACCCGTGGGATTACCTCAAATCAATTACTGCGCCGCTTCCAAGGCACAATGACAGCACAATAGAGAACAGACCATGGAGACATCACTGGCAGGCAAGGTTGCATTGGTCGCCGGAGCGACCCGAGGAGCGGGACGCGGAATAGCTGTGCAGTTGGGCGCGGCCGGAGCGACCGTCTACGTCACCGGGCGAACGACCCGATCCGAGCGATCGGAAATGAACCGGCCGGAAACGATTGAAGAGACCGCGGCTCTCGTGGATGAGGCCGGCGGTCGCGGGATCGCTGTCCAGGTAGATCATCTCGTCCCCGACGCGGTTCGCGCGCTGATGACTCGCATCGAAGGCGAACAGGGCCGCCTGCACGTTCTTGTGAACGATATCTTTGGAGCCACCAAGATCGAATGGAACAAGTCAGTCTGGGAATCAGATTTGGATTATGGCTTGCGCAGCTTGCGATTGGCGGTGGACACACATGCCATCACCAGCCACTTCGCGATACCGCTACTCCTCAAGACGCCAGGCGGCCTGGTTGTCGAGATGACTGACGGAACTGATGAGTACAACGCGACCAACTACCGGGTTTCCTTCTTCTACGACCTGGCCAAGGCGTCAGTGAATCGAATGGCGTTCGCGCTGGCGCACGAGCTAAAGCCCCACCACGCGACGGCCGTGTCACTCACTCCGGGTTGGCTGCGATCAGAGGCCATGCTCGAGGCTTATGGGGTCACGGAATCGAACTGGCGTGATGCGACAACGCGCGTGCCCGGCTTCGCCATTTCCGAGAGTCCGGCGTTCGTCGGCCGGGCGGTGGCGGCGCTCGCGCAAGACCCAGACGTGTCGCGGTGGAACGGAAAGTCGCTGTCCAGCGGGCAGCTGGCGAAGATCTACGGCTTTACGGATCTCGACGGCAGCCAGCCCGATGCCTGGAGGTACGTCACCGAAGTCCAGGACCCTGGCAAACCCACCGACGTAACCGGCTATCGCTGACACCTCGCCGTC